>JBDKJC010000088.1:0-8632 GCA_039796815.1 Cyanobacteriota bacterium
ACTTGTGAGAACATTGCCCAGGGTAAAGCGATCGCTGTAAATATGGCAAGAAAGTATAATAACCCCCGTGTCCAGACTCTAGGTAAAGTGTCGATTAGTTCTTTTGTTTGACTTGACCAATCATCGGCATGTGTTTGGCGCTGTATTTGACTAGGAGGTGTTACGATTATGTCTGCATCTGCATCACCCTGAGTAGTCGATCGATTGGCAGAGATGAGACTTAATGGTGTTGACGAACTAGGTTTGGCAATTTCAGCCATTTCTCTAGAAGGAAGAAGAGGATGATTAGCTTTATCTGAATCTCGTTTTTCCAATAGTCCTGGAGAAAACTGCCAATAACCTTTATGAACAAATCTGATACTGTTGACCAGATCTTCTAGAGGAGTCGTTTTGAGTAGATAACCCTTTGCTCCTGCATCCAGTACTCGATCCACATAATGAGCTTCGTCATGGCTACTGAGGACAATTACTTTAGTCTTCTCAGACTGTTGAGCGATCGCTTTTGTAGCTTCTATGCCGTCCATCCCTGGCATTTCAATATTTATTAAGATCAGATCGGGATTGAGAGTTTTTATCTGTTCTAAAGCCGTGTAAGCATTACTGACACTCCCTACGATTGAAAAATCTGGCTGGGTTGCTAGATATTGCCTGAGCGCCTCCCTAACAAAACTACTATCATCAACCACCAGAATGCCGATCTTAACCCTGACAATTTTCGTGCTGACCGACAAAATCTCAGCATTACCGATGCTATCCCCAGCTTTTCCATTCACCATTTCATTTATTATTTTTGTAAAACTAAATGCCGTAGACTTTTTTCCCTTTTCACCAAACTAAGCGGTGCAAGCCCTTTCCCCCTGTCCCAAACATAACCAGTTAATTTTGTAGTTATCGAACTCACGTTATTCAACCACAGTCAACTGTTGCTGATTGAGATGAAAATACTGACCGCGTTTAGCCATCAACGCTTTGTGAGTACCACTTTCAACAATAATGCCTCGATCTAGAACTAAAATTAAATCTGCATTACGCACGGTAGAAAGACGATGAGCAATGATCAAGGTAGTGCGGTTGTAGAGAATCTGGTTGAGGTTGTTTTGGATAATTCGTTCTGATTCGGTATCAAGACTGCTAGTTGCTTCGTCGAGAATTAATAGTGGTGGATTGCCTAATAGGGCGCGAGCGATCGCAATTCTTTGTCTTTGTCCTCCAGAAAGTAGCCCTCCCCCTTCCCCAATTTGAGTTTCGTAACCCATGGGCAAATCTTGAATAAACTCGTGTGCGCCAGCCTGTTGAGCAGCAGCGATAATTGTCTCTAAGTTGGCGTGAGGTTGAGAAATAGAAATGTTTTCCCGAATCGTTCCCCCAAACAAAAAAGTATCTTGATCCACTACTCCCACTTGTTCTCTGAGCGATCGCAAGGAGATATTAGCTAGATCGTAGCCATCGATATAAATCTTGCCTTCGGTGGGCAAATAAAGCCCCAAAAGTAGTTTGGAAATCGTCGTTTTCCCAGAACCACTGCGCCCTACTAGTGCCACTGTCTGTCCTGGGTGGACGGTAAAAGAGAGATTTTCTAGAGTATTTTTTTGGTTCTCTGGATGATAGCGGAAAGTAACCCCTTCAAACCGAATCTCACCGCGCAGGGCTGGGAGAGAAGGACAATGATCTTGTGAATCTTCTTCTAAATCTGTATCGATGACATCATTAATTCGTTCGATAGCGATGATTACTTCTTGTAATTCATTCCACAACACGATCAGACGTTTAAAAGGATTAATGACATTACCTAACAGCATATTAAATGCAACCAACTGTCCGATGGTAAGTTCGTTTCTAATTACTAACCATGCACCAAACCATAGTAAAGCAGTACGAGTAGTATTTTCGATCACCGCGCTAAATATCTGTAATCGATTGCTAATTACCTGTCCTGAAAAGTTCTTTTTAATTGATTTATTGAAAAAGTCTTCCCAATTCCACTGCACAGGCTGTTCTACCGCCATGGATTTAACAGTCCGAATCCCCGTCAAAGATTGAATTAGATATCCTGTTTCTTCGGCGTGGGCATTAAAAATCTCGCGGGAAATGCGTTTTAAGAAGGGTGTAGCGACCAAAGCCAAAATCACAAACGGCGGGACAATGACTAAAACTAGCAATGCCATCTTCCAGCTATACCAGAACATGAGTCCGACATAGATAAACACCGTTAATAAGTCGAGGATGATTGATAGAGCTTCTCCTGTCAAGAATTTTTGGATTTTATGATTTTCTTGAACGCGAGCAATAATATCCCCGACATAACGAGACTCAAAAAAACTTAAAGGCAATCGCAAAGTATGGTTGATAAAGCCGACAATCAAAGATAGATCGACTCGGTTAGCTGTATGGTCTAGGAGATACTGTCGTAGACCAGTCATAGCCACTTGAAACCAGCCAAAAATCAGCAATCCTAACCCTACAGCAGTTAAAGTTAGTTGACTTTGCTGCACTACTACGCGGTCTAGTAGTAACTGGGTAAATAGAGGTGTAATTAAACCAAAGATCTGAATAAATAGAGAGGCAATAAAGATTTCAAATAGAACTACTCCATGAGGTTTGATTAACTCAAAAAACTGCCAAAAAGGAGTACTTGTTTCAGGAGCGTCTTTGAGTAATGCTGTTGGGTGTAATAATAATACATAATTAGTCCAACCATCCTTAAATTCGGCATGGGATAGGTTGCGCTGTCCGATCGCCGGATCGCCGACAATCACCCTATCTTTAGTTATCTGATAGACAACAATATAATGCTTTCCTTCCCAGTGGGCGATCGCTGGTAAGCTCTGGTTCGCCAAACGATTTAAACTAGCTTTAACGGGGCGGGTAGTAAAGCCTAAACTTTGGGCAGCGTTAGTTATTCCTTTTAAAGACGCACCATTGCGATCGACGTTGGCAATATCTCGTAAACGACTGATGCTAAACTTTTTACCCCAATAGCGACCAATCATTACCAAACAAGCTGCACCGCAATCGGAGGCACTTTGTTGAGCATAAAAGGGATAACGACGACTAACTTTCTGCCAGAAATGACCGATTTTTAAACTAGGATGCGGAAAATAAGCCTTATTTACCTTTACTTTTTTGGCTGTCTTATCTACATCTGTCTTTTGCTTAGTGCTGGGTAAAACTTGTGCTGCTTTGACTTCAGGCTGAGTTATAGTTAGATCTCGATTGCTCTTGGTTAGGAGAGAATCATGCTTTTGAGCCTGTTGATATAAACGTTCTTGTATTTGAGGATGTTTTCTAACTAGTGTTAATAGTAATTCAGGCGGTACATAACACAATTCTAAATTGCGCGAGGCTCTGGCAGAGTAAGCACTAAACTTGGCATCGGGAAAGAAAGTCGCTTCTCCAAAAGATTCTCCAATTATTAGATTAGTAATTAACTCATCAGAATTATCTATTAACCGTACTTTTCCAGCAATAACAATATATATTCCTGCTTCTGCACCAGCAGTATGCCAAAACTTACCGACTTTTGGTTTAATTGTTTTGAGCTGTTGAAGACAGTCAGTAAATTCTGATTCAGTAAAAGCATATCCTAAGACATCGCTAATTTGCTGACGAGAAACTCTACATATATTTGAAACCATGATAGTCTTGTTTTAGTTGCATATGTACTACTCTACTTTTGCATTGCCCTAAAGGACTCCTAAAGTATCTCTCAATTTTTGAGTATGGGTTTGCCCCGAGCCTTAAGCTATAAGCCTTTTTATTAGCAACTTATAGTGTTAGACTAGTATACGCAAAATAAAACAATTCACACATTCAGGCTTTCGGGTGTTTTTACCTTGATTAAAAATGACCCTGAATGGAGGATTAACCCGAAGGAGTAATAAAATAATATGCCAGTAGTTTCTCTCGCAGAACTTTTAGAATCGGGGGTTCACTTCGGTCATCAGACCCGTCGTTGGAATCCTCGGATGTCTCAGTACATTTATACTGCCCGTAACGGAGTACATATCATTGACTTGGTGCAAACAGCACAGTTAATGGAAGAGGCCTACGATTATATGCGCTCTTCTTCCGAGCGAGGAAAGCGGGTTTTATTTGTAGGTACGAAACGCCAAGCAGCAGGAATTATTGCTCAAGAAGCGTCTCGTTGTGGTGCTTACTACGTCAATCAAAGATGGTTGGGTGGCATGTTGACCAACTGGGAAACCATCAAAACTAGAGTAGAAAGACTCAAAGAAATTGAAAATCTCGAATCAACTGGTGCTTTAGACCGCAGACCAAAAAAAGAAGCTTCCGTGTTGCGTCGTGAAATGGGTAAATTACAAAAATATTTAGGTGGCATCAAAATGATGCGTAAAGTTCCAGATATCGTCGTAATTATCGATCAAAAGCGGGAACACAATGCGATCGCTGAATGTCAAAAGTTAGGTATTCCTGTAGTTTCCCTTTTAGATACCAACTGCGATCCCTTAGTAGCTGATGTGGCAATTCCTGCTAATGATGATGCCATCCGCTCGATTAAGCTAATCGTGGGCAAACTAGCAGACGCTATATATGAAGGTCGCCATGGTCAGCCAGATAATCAAGATGATTATGATGAGCTTGAAGAAGGAGTCGATGCAGATGAATATCCTGGCGCAGAAGAAGAAGCCGAATTTGAAGAGGAAGTGGACGCTGATAGCGAAGAATAAACTTTACTAAAACTAAATTAAAACAAAAAAATATGGCAACTATATCGGCAAAAGTAGTCAAAGAACTTCGCGAAAAAACTGGCGCGGGGATGATGGACTGTAAAAAAGCCTTAAGCGAGAATGAAGGCGACATGACCAAAGCGATCGAATGGTTGCGTCAAAAAGGAACTATTTCTGCTGATAAGAAACAAGGTCGTGTTGCTGCTGAAGGATTGGTAGAAAGCTACATTCATACTGGCGGAAGAATTGGCGTATTGGTAGAAGTGAACTGCGAAACAGATTTTGTGGCGCGTCGTGAAGAATTCCAAGAGTTAGTCAAAAATATTGCCATGCAGATTGCTGCTTGTCCTAATGTAGAATTCGTCAGGGTAGAAGATATTCCTGAAGATACTGTCGCTAAAGAAAAAGAGATTGAAATGGGTCGAGATGACCTAGACGGAAAACCAGATAACATTAAAGAAAAAATTGTTACTGGTAGAATTGACAAGCGTTTAAACGAAATAGCTTTATTACCTCAACCCTATATTCGCGACCAAAGTATCACTGTCGAAGAATTAGTCAAACAAAGTGTGGCTCAGTTGGGAGAAAACATTCAGGTTCGCCGTTTTGTTCGCTTTGTCTTGGGTGAAGGGATCGAAAAAGTAGAATCTAACTTTGCTGATGAAGTAGCTGCTCAAACAGGTCAAAAATAGACCAAAACAACAAACTTTTGGCAGTAAATTATCATCTCACTAGTCGTAGGCTGCATTAAATTAAGATCGTCATCTGGTTTAATGAATGTTCTGCGACTTTTGCTTTTTTCAAAAGATAGAATTAAGATAACGAAGTGCGACGCGAAGCTTATCCGAAGGTGTCTATCACGGATACACCTGCGGGATATCCCCTTTAGGGAGTCCTTTAGGATAATAGGATAAACTAGCTGAGCATTGCAAGATTGCTATTCAGTCTTAATCATCTGTCCGTGAGTATATTTAAAACTATAGGATGACAAAATCGATTCAGCAAGTAAAGCAAAACCTCGAAAATTTAAAATTACAGGTAGCCAAAAGCGCGACTGAACTAGAGGATCTACATGGCAGCTATCTAGAACTTTTAGCTCATTCCCTCAAACAACAGCTGATTTTAGCTTGCTATCAAATTTGTACTCAATTTTATCCTCAATCATTTATTGATTTGTCTTTGAGCGCCAAGCAAGATTTACAGCAAAAACTAAGACAGCTGACTCTCGATCTTAAGTTGCAACTGACCGCAATTGTCGACCAAAAAGAATTAGAGCCGAAACCTCTAGAACTAAACTTGATGGCGGAGTTAATTAAAAAACTACCTAAGCCAAAACGGCGAGAAGGAGAAGCGGAAAATAGTTTAGCTGAGAAAGACTTGGAATTAATCAAAGCTGAAATAGCCAATCTGGAAAATATCGAAAACCTAGAAGATATTGAATTGATTGCGCTCGATACTAGTTCTATTGATAACAGCTTAGACGAGGAGGTTGAGTCTGAGAATTTGCTTAAAGAAGCAGTCAAAGAACAGATAGACTTGCAAAATCCTGAACATCTAATCTTATGGCATCAGCAGATTGAACGGGAAATTAAAAAAACCTTAGATGAAACTTCCAAGAAAGTTAATCAGCTTCTTCAAGAATCAAAAATTATTCCCAATCGCTTGCCAAATAAAGTGATTGATGTGGCAATGCAGGCAGAAACCTCCAAAGGGATGAGAAATAATTCCCAAACACCTCAAGTTCCTCATGTGATGAATTTGACAATTGAAAGCGATAAAAGTAAAAAATCCCAGTCAGGTAAAAAATCTCTGCAAATTAGCTTATTGCGTTTACGTTTAGCAGAAATAGAATTTTCCGACCATCTGCTAAATGCCAAACGGGGTCAAATCCGTAATTTAATGGGTAAAGTGCAAAAACTTGAGGGTCAATATCAAGCAATTCAACAAGAACTGGCGGTAATTGAAGCTCAGGCGGCTTGGCGATCTAGCTGGTATGAGGACTAGTTTTTTGAAGTCAGAAGTCAGAAGTCAGAAGTCGCAAAGGCTTAGACCGCATTAAGATTTTGTATTACTTTCCCAATAAAAGCCAACCAAAAACTTGATCGACGGTTAATTCTAGATCGAACCCTTCTAATATCGGTAAGGAATCGCTACCTTGCATCAATTCAGGTTGTTGATCGGGTACAAATGTCAATATAGTCAGATCGTCTGGATCGATAAACCATCCTAATTGACATCCATATTTGAGACAGTAGAGAATATTGCCAATGACTTTATTGGGTTTTTGGTCGGGAGAGAGAATCTCAATTGTCCAATCTGGTGGCAACTTAAAGTCATCTAGGATTTGTCCTTCAGGACTAAAGGGGATGTTTTGCCATTTAAATACTGCTACATCTGGAACAATTGAGCGATCGCCAAAAGTACATCTTAGTTCTGGAAATGCATAAGCAATTTTTTGAGTCTTTGCTGTTTGATTAATATTGGTACAAAGCTCACTTTGTAAACTGCTGTGTCTTCCTTTGGGCATTGGTTTTTGAATAATTTTACCGTCAATATATTCATTGGCTGGTTTTGTTTCAGGGAGATTGAGAAACTCTTCTAAAGTAATTTTATTGGGTGTTGTAGCGACCATAGTTATTTACTGACTCTAGCTTATGGTTACAATCATAACTGATGAGAGATTGTGGCAAGATTCTATAACTTTGTCTGTGCAAGCCCACCAATAGTATTTAAAATATCAAATACTGATAGCTTAAAGAATGGGAATGGGTGAAACACTAGATTGGGTAAGGTTGCAAAAAGCATTATCTGTAGAAGCGGAAAGAGGCTATGCAGATTTAGTGGGCAATCAATTTCGCTTTAGTGAGTTTCTCTGTCTGAGTTTGGGTAAACCACCGAGAAATGTTGCTGCCTCGGATAAAATACAGTGGCATGATATTGCGCAAAAGTTTGCTAGCTATGGCGATCTAAGTTCCACCGAAAGAAAGCAGTTAGTGATTAGTACCCGTAATTTTCTACAACAGCAAAAAGCGATCGCCGAAACTCCTAATACCCCACCCAAGCCGAAGACTCCCCGCACTACAACCTTAAGTAGTCCCAAGGCAAAAACCTATTTTAAACAGGAAATTAATTTAGATCAGCCTCTAAGTCAGGTAATTGATATTGGGCGCAGGAGTAATTACCTTGAGCGTTTAGGTTTATATACTGTGCGGGATCTCTTGTTTTACTATCCCAGAGATCATCTAGACTATGCTCGTCAGGTACAAATTACGCATCTAGAAGTAGGAGAAACGGTAACGGTAATTGGGACAGTTACAAGCTGTAAGTGTTTTAGTAGTCCTAGAAATAAACAACTGACGATCTTTGAATTAATCCTTAGTGATGCTACGGGTAGATTAAAGCTGAATCGCTTTTTAACGGGAACAAGATTTAGCAATCGGGGTTCTCAGGAAAGATATAAAAACCAGTATCCTGTGGGTTCGATTGTGGCAGCATCAGGACTGGTTAAACATAACAAATATGGTATTACTCTAGATAAGCCTGAAATTGAAGTGCTAGACAGCGTGGGGGCGAGTATTGAATCAATTAAAATTGGTCGCTTGTTACCTGTCTATCCTTTAACAGAAGGCGTACCTGCTGATACTGTGAGAAATTCAGTTATTGCTGCCTTACCCGCTGCTGCACAGTTGCCAGATCCTTTACCGAGTGAACTACGCAACCTCTATGGCTTAGTTAAATTAAAAAATGCGATCGCCTGTATCCATTATCCCGAAAATAGCGAAGAACTTGCTCATGCTCGACGCAGACTGGTATTTGATGAATTCTTTTATCTTCAACTTGGCTTTCTTCAGCGCCGTCAACAACTAAAGCAAAATCAGTCAAGCGCTAGTTTTACACCCCAAGGGAAATTAATTGAACAGTTTGAGCAAATACTACCTTTTGTG
>JBDKJC010000089.1:0-8614 GCA_039796815.1 Cyanobacteriota bacterium
ATTCAAGCGACTAGGTAGTACAGAGTTCCAGGGTTGATCTTTTAAATCGGGCAGGGGTAGAGATAAGAAAGATATCAAATCACCCAAGCTGAGTAGACCATCAACATCATAAACATCGTTTTCTTGTAAACCAAGTTCTTGAATTATTGTCGATCGCAATTCGGCAGGAATGGAAGCCTCTACTTCTAACCGCACCGAAGAACCACCAATACGTCTTTTTTGCAGCTCTTTTTCAATTGCCAGTAATAAATCATCTGCCTCATCTTCTTCGACTGAAAGATCGGCATTGCGAGTCAGCCGAAAGGCGTAAGACTCTAAAATGTTCATCCCAGGAAATAAATACTCTAAATTATGGGTCAGAATCTGTTCTATCGGCACTCCTGTCCAAACTCCAGTATTACCTCGATATTTTTGTCTTAATTCTTCGGGCAAAGCGATGAAACGAGGGAGTACTTTAGGAACTTTTACCCTGGCAAATAATTCCTGCTCGATTTGAGGATCTTTTAAAACTACCGCCAGATTTAAGCTGAGATTAGAAATATAGGGAAAAGGATGAGACGGATCTACAGCCAGAGGAGTTAAAACTGGAAAAATATAGTCCTCAAAATAACTATTGATATAGGTTCGTTGCTCTTGATTGAGATCGACATAATTTAGTAAATGAATCCCTGATTTAACCAAGGATTTTTTGAGTACTTTTTCAAAATGCTGATGTTGTTCTTGAAACATCGGTGTCAAGACTTTGGCGATCGCCTCTAGCTGCTGCACAGCCGTACGACCATCTAGTGATAGTTTGCTCACTCCTGCTGCCACCTGTTTCTTTAAAGCAGCAATTCTGACCATAAAAAACTCATCTAGATTCGAGCTAAAAATCGCCAAAAATTTAAGACGTTCTAGTAAGGGCGTTCTCTCGTCTAGTGCTTCAGCTAAAACTCGTCGATTAAATTCTAGCCAACTTAATTCTCGATTAAAATAATATTGAGGATCGTTGAGATTGACGGCACTATTGACGGATTTGCTACTAGTCATTGTTTACGCGATTACCGAATGAATATGCACAGAGCTTAAGAATATTTTAGGCAATAAACCTAGTTCTTTAGAATCTTATCTTCCATGGATACAGCCATTTCATCTGACCATGGTTGTAAATATGGTAATAAATGCTGTCTAAGGATTGATTAAGTCGATGGTAAGTACTAATTTGATATAATACACTTTCTTAAACATTAAGATAATTATTAGGAGTCTGCCATTTATACGCCTCCTCTAGCTCGTTTAATTGAGCAGCTACAGCTTTTGCCAGGAGTCGGGCCAAAAACTGCCCAAAGACTGGCCCTACACCTCATCAAACGTCCTGAAAAAGAAGTTCAAGCACTAGCTCAGGCACTTGTCGCTGCCAAACAGCAAGTGGGTTTCTGTAAAGTTTGTTTTCATCTTTCTGCCGAACCTGTCTGTTCGATTTGTAGTAATCAAAATCGCGATCGCGCTACTATCTGTGTCGTGGCAGACTCTCGGGACACTATTGCCTTAGAAAAAACTAGAGAATATCGCGGTTTATATCATGTTTTGGGTGGGGTGATTTCTCCCATGGACGGTATTGGCCCTGAACAGCTTAATATCGAGGCATTAGTACGTCGCCTCACGAAAGAGCAAATTCAGGAAGTTATTTTGGCAATTAGTCCTAGTGTTGAAGGGGAAACCACCACTTTGTATATCAATGGTTTGGTAAGACCTTTCACTAAAGTAACCAGAATTGCCTTTGGTTTGCCCATGGGGGGAGATTTGGAATATGCCGATGAAGTTACCCTCGCTAGGGCTTTAGAAGGTAGACGAGAATTGGATTAATTTTATCAAAAGCTGTTAGCTGTTAGCCATTGGTGACAAGTTAAGCAAAATCAGTATTAGTCAACTACTACGGATAGTGTCCTCTATTTTAGTCAACACCAAATATGGATTAGAGTTAATTAATATGGCGATCGCTAACTAGAAGTTAAAGTTCAGGGAAATTATCTCAAAAGCTAACAGCTAACAGCTCATTGAAAGTGTTACTCGATCGCTTAAAATAAATTATTATCTGAAATAAGTTATACTCCAATAGGTTCTTAACACTATATGATAATATCTACTGCTAAAAATGTATTTTTTTGACGATGACCTTAGCACTTTAATTAAAAAAACTAAAAATAGATTCATCAAGGAACTTTTTCAGCTTGAGTTTTTCAATTATTCTCAAAAACGCGATTACGAAAATCAGATTTTAAATTATCAAAACAATTTAAGTAAGGTTTGTTCATATTACCAAGATATTGATTTCCAACTTGAAAATCGAGGAATTTGTGTTACGCATATTGATAACTTAGACATAGACAGTTCAAAGCAATTGCTTGAATCGTGTTTAAAAGTTATGCCATCTCTACAAGCAAAAAAATTAGTTAATCCCCGACAATATCTATTAATTGCAGAATCTCAAAAAATAATCGAGTATCCTGAAATTTTTACTTGGGGGTTAGAGCCAAAATTAATTACTACTATCAGTAAATATCTGAAGTTGCCAGTAGCCTATCATGGTGCTTATCTACGTAGAGATCTTGCTAATAATGTCGTCAAGAAAACGAGACTTTGGCATTTGGACAAAGAAGATCGTAGGATGGTTAAAATTATTGTTTATTTGAAAGATATCGATCAAAATAATGGAGCTTTTCAATATATCCCAAAACGTTTTACATCATATCTGATCGGTAAACTTAGATATAACCATGAATATTTACCCAATGAAAAAGTAGAATTTTGTTTATCTAGCTCAGAATGGATTTCCTGTCAGGGTAAAAAGGGAACGGTAATTTTTGTCGATACAGCTAATATTTTTCATCGGGGTTTAGTTCCACAAACATCCGATCGCTGGTCGATTTTTTTTGACTATACTTCGGCTTTCCCACTGCGCCCATATTATTGTAAGACCAGTTTGCCTCTTAAAGATTTGCTAGTATTTGCTTCTTGTCTTTCTGCTAAACAAAAAGAATATGTTTTTTGGAATCGAAAACTGAAACAAACTCTCAAGAGATTTGAAAATACTATTTAATATTTAATCTTAATTTAATGCGCTTTGATACACAAGTTTTATTTGTTGGGCAATTTTGTGCCAGTTATAATTTTCTTGGACATAACTCAAGCAAGCTTGACTATTTGGTAAAATGCGATCGCTTGATAAACTTTCAATAATTCCCCTGGCTAGTTGTTCTGGTTGGTAGCCTTCAAAAACTAAATCTTTAGAGAATGGTCTTAATATTTCAGGAATCCCACCAATAGGAGTTCCTAATACAGGAGTACCCGCAGCCAAGGATTCTACTACGATTAAACCAAAGCCTTCTAAGGCGACAGTGGGAACAACAGAGAAATTAGCAGCGCGATAGCATAACGGCAACTGTTCGTCAGGGACAAATCCTAGTAGTTTGACATTGTTGGTTAATTCTAGTTCTTCGATTTGAGCTTGAAGAGTATCAGCTAATGCACCTTTACCAGCAATATATAACAGAATATCAGGATAGCGATCGCGTACTTGTATCATGGCTGTGATTAGATTTTCTAATCCCATGCGTTTTGCCAGACGACGGATACAGAAAATAGTTGGTCGATCTGAATGCCAATTGAGTTGCTGGCGGGCTTGAGTGGGGGAGAGGTTGATGTTAAAGCGATCGATATCTACTCCCCCAGGAATAATCTGGATTTTTTCTAGAGGTACTTGATATTCTTGATGTAAAATATCGCGAAAGGTTTCGGAAAGGACGATAAATTGAGATGATCGATTATAAACGGCTTTTTCAATTTGTTTTTTGACCCAAATTGTTACTGGTTTAACAGTTTCTACATCACTTTCTAATGACCAAGGGCCGTGGAAATGTGTAACTAAGGGAAGATCTTTGAGTTGATTGAGAATGGGGAAAGTATAAAGTGCAAAGTGGGAGACTATGAGGTCGTATTGTTTTTCTACCAAGGTTTGAGAAAAGATCGTCCTCATTTTTAGCCAACGCTGTAACAGAGAATCACTAGGAGAAGCGAAGGCTGTAACTATTCCCTTACTGTCTTGAACTACTCGATCTGAACCAGCTAATAAGCCTGTAACTTGAATATCAGCTTGAGGTAGATATTGGCAACAGTCATAATAATAGCGATCGAGTCCTCCTCCTTGTTCGGGAAACCAACTCGACCCTATCTGAAAACTTTTTATTTTAGTCATTAAAATGTAAAGATTTTGCCTCTGTTACTGTGAGGTTGTTGAAGCAGATATCGGACTAGCTACAAGAAATATTCGTGTTCCAGGAGAATGGGTTGGATCGTCAATAAATTGTATAATCTTTAGGCTTGTGAGTTTACACAGTTGTTGAATAGCTTTACGATTTAAAGATGTTCCTGTCCAGGTATCATCAAAAGTAAATGGTTTAAACCCTGTAGTCATCAATAACGAAGCTGGAGTAATTTTCTTAATAAATTTTTTGATAGTATTAGTTGAAAAAAAAGATTCAGTTCTGAGATGAATAAACGCGATACCTGTTGGTTTAAGAACTTTTTGAATGTCCTTAAAGTTATTCAGAATTACTTCATAAGAAGGCATATGCTGAAAAACTTCATATGAAAAAACGAAATCAATACTTTCGGGAGACAAAAAAGACAGAGACTTGCCGTCAGTTGAGTGGAATTTAAGATTAGGATACTTTTCCTGGGGATGCAATTCTTTAGCTTTCTGAATCATTCCTTCGGACACATCAACTGCAATTACATTATCAAATCTCTTGGCTAAAGCACGACTAAATCTACCAACCCCACATCCAATTTCTAATGCAGACAAGTTACCTGTATGTGGTATCAATTTGTCTGTATGAGGATCGATAATCAATTTTGCCCTTTGCTCTCCGAGATCGAAGAAGTTTTCAATATCGCCATTCCAAAATTCTGATTCTACATAATAAAAAGCGTTTTCTTTTGCCCTTTGATCCCACATTTTTTGCATTAAATTGCTGTTCATAAAATTTTTTTCGTTATTGTGATTTACTAAAACTTGAATACTATAGCTAGTATGGTGATTTTGAAGATTATAGTTATTATCATGATTTTTTTGTGTAACTTAATAGTTAGCTTAAAGTAACTATTTTGCCCACTATAGACATTTTCATGTTTTAATCTGAATAATAGTTGACTTTACCAACTTTTAAAAATCTTGCTGCATCAGCCACAATTGTACCGTTAGCATTGTGATTACTAATCCGAACATAAGAGTTTTTATCGAGTTGATAGGTACCAATTAAATTCCAACCGCGTACTTTGTTTTGCGTCTGATTGAGCTGTTGTTTCTCAGTTCCTTTCATGTGGCTGATTGTCAGTTCTGCATTACTAGCCCTACCCTCACCAGGTGTCCACCAAAGATATATTTCATATAGTCCTGATTCTTCCAATTGTGGTTGCCATTTAGCCCAAGCTTTTGAACCTAATGTTGCTACTATATAATCTTTTCCATACTGTTCGTAAGATCTTGCAGCTTTTGTCCATTCTTTATTTCTAGAAAATCCAGTTTCGCCATTATCAACAAAATCTTGCTCGATTTCATGCTCCCAATCCCACTTTCGTCTTTGCCAAGTGCTATAGGTCATCATTAAGTCTCTGGCTCTGACGAAATGATAATTACGTCCTTCAGAGTTGGCAAGAAGATTAGCTTCAAGAGCTTTAGCAATTTTAAAATAATCATAGTGTTGCCAATAAGTAGCTTTACCAATAGATACTGGCATAAATTGCGCTCCTGAATGTGTTTTTGCCCATTGACGAATACCATCAGCAATTTCTTGAACATTTTCTATTTTTGCATAAGGTTCCTTTTGAAACATATGCATTCCAATTACTGCTGTATCGGGATTGGTTGCATCCAAACGCTGTGTTGGTGGTTTGATATTATAGATTCCTTGAATTACCCCTAGCCAGTCAACAATATCTGCTCGGTGTCCTTCCGCATCACAAAAATTATTAACTACTGGTAAATCGGCTTTTTTAGCCAATGAACGCCAAACATAGCCAGCTTGCTCAAAATTGCTGAGATTAGTACACATCCATTTATCAGCCCAAATGATACCCATATCGTTTTCAGGAGGTAAAATCTGAGCATACCAGTTGTAAAGTGGCGGAGTGAGATGAGCTAAAATAGGCGAAATAGACCAAGTAATGCCTTTTTGTCCAAAGTCAGGACTTTGTTTGAAATGACCAAACATTCCTTTAAAAGTATGGTCTAGATTATCTCCATCCGCTATCCACCAAGTAATAAAAACATCTTTTTCATCAACTGGATAAACTTTTAGGTCAGGCAAATCTACTTGGCTATCGGGAAATGCCCCCAGAACGCTAAAATTGGAAGATATTGAAGTGCCAATAACGTAATAACTTGTAAAACCTAACCCAGTAGGCACTTCAGCGGTTGAAGTTCTTCCAGGATGAGTGGGAACCCATCCAATAATTCCCGTTTTCCCCTCGATTAGCCCTGGCTGTTGGAGCATATTTAAAATAGCTCGATCGTCATTAGCATCAGCAACATCAACGTTAAAAGCAAAACCATTAGTTGCTACGGCATAATCAATTACTCCTTCAAATAATTTTGTATCAGTTTGATAGGGACCAGATCCATTAGAAGTAGTGCCAAGATATGAATTAGTACCAGTAGAATATAGAAGTTGATGTTTTCGATTTGAGGTAGCAAAATAATTTTTTACCAGCCAGTTAAGTACCTGCCAATCGTGTTTAAATTTTAAATTTCGTAGATCAATTGTTTTAGAGAAAGAAAATCCCCAACTTTCTATAAGATTTTTGAGTTCTGGGGAAACTGCAAGATAGCTTTTTTGAGCAGCAATGGTCACTGCTGCTCCAGAGGTTGCCATCCGAACTTGCCCTTCTAAATTAGGATCCCAGATTACCCAACCTTTAATTAAATTAGGATTATTCTTTGTTATGTATTCTAAGAGTGCATGTAATCCACCATTAACACCTGACTGACGTGGTAAATTATTCCTGGATAAATCTTTTAGCTCAGGCAAAGTCTCGAGCATGACTTTCTGAAAATCCCAGCTATTACTACCAGTATAGCTAGATGTTGAGTTCTCGTTAAAAAGCCAAATTTTGTCTTGGCTTTGACGATTAACTAAACCTTGAATAACTCTCGCTGTTAAAATCGCATCTCCTCGATCTTCTTCTCCATGCCCTATGCCCATATCAACAGTAGTAATTTTAGTGGGCAAAGGCATTCCATTGCGATCGCTCAGAGAAACTATAAGATCAGCAGATGTAATTGCATTAATTTTAATTGATATAAAACTGATTAAAGTTATCAACAAAATTGTACAAGCAAATAAAATTAGATTTTTGATATTTCCCTTAATTAAATTAAACATGAATTTTGATTTTGAAATAGTCAAAAACTTTAATTATTCATCTATTAATTTAAGACTTTTGCAACAATACGTGAGCAAATTGAGTTAAATATGATATTGGATATTTAACTAATAACTTAGATTTGCTTGCTTCTAATTTATCTAAGAATTCTATTTTATAATAATATTTATGTCCAAAAAAACCAATGTATTCCTCAATTTCGTAACCTATTTTTTGAAAGTTACTAATATTTTTGGGAGTCGGACCCAGACACCAATCGTAATAAGCAGGAAATTTAGCATGTTTTCCTTCTTTTTTCCTATTTGGATGGAAAAACAAGAGAATCGATTCTGATAAAGACTCAGGCAAGACTAAATTAGCAATGAAAGGCAAATTATAAAGAGTGGGAAAGTAGTGAAAAGCATAACCATTTTTTCCTAAAATATTAAAAATATTGGTGTGAAATATCTGAGCATTAGATATATGCTCCGCTAAAAACTGACTGCAAACTAAATCATATTTCTCATTAATTGATAATTCTGGTTCAGCAATGTTTGCTTGTATTTTGTTGTATTGATTAGGTGCCTTAAGTAATTCTTCTGAAGAAATATCTAACAAAGTATAATCTAAACCATATTTTGTAATTTCTTCCGTAGAGAGTAAGGGGTTAGCACCTCCACCAATATCACATACTTTGACTATTTCTGGTCTTTGTGCTAATTCTCTAAGTCTAGCGTGATACCTTTTGTATGCATAATCAACTAAATGATATTCTATTTTCATTTTATTATTTTTAATTAAATTGTTTCTTTGAAATATGTATTTGACATAACCTTTTCTAACCTTTGCGCCAGCATTTTATAATCAAAGTTGTTTTTAGCTACCTGCTTTGCTTCTTCTTTAATCTGAAACTGTTCTGGCTCATCTAATAGCTTTTGCAACTGTATAGCAAGTCTGCCAGGGTGTGTATCATCTCGTACACCAGTATATGGAAGCAGACATCCAACACCTGGTAATACTTTCTTCGCTTCTCCCACATCAGTTGCGATAACATATTTTCCATGGGCAAGATACAAAGGTAGTTTCCCAGTGGTACGTACCATGCCAACCAAGTCATTAGACTGAGTTGAAATGCATACGTCTACTGCCGATAGGTAGTTTGGTAAATTTTCATAAGGTATTCGACCCGCAAAAACTATACGATGATCGACAC
>JBDKJC010000090.1:0-8511 GCA_039796815.1 Cyanobacteriota bacterium
TTGATGATTTGTAATTCTACATCCATTACCACCTCTGCTTTTTGACGATTTTATTTTTTTACTTCTTCATTCTAATTCTCGGAGAGTGACATAAGAGGGGTAACTCTAAAGGTAATCCAGAACTATTAGTTAAAGCAGCAGCAGCAAAGAAAAAAGATGCAGAAGAACGACTTAAAAAAGCAATTCAACAAGTCGTAGATTCGGGTGAAACTATCACTTTCAAAGCTATAGCAGAAACCGCAGGATTATCTGTTAGTTATCTCTACAAATATCCTGAGATTAAAAATCGTATTGCTGAACTACGTAACCAGCAAAAAGCATCTCTTGGTGGGATAGTAAATAAAACTCCTCAGTTTCAACCAGCTACAGACAAGTCTAAAGCAGTAATTATTAGTAAACTGCGACAAGAAAATCGTCGGTTACGCTCAGAGAATGAAGACTTTAAAAAACATATTGAAGTAGCTCAGGGCAAGGTCATCGAACTGCGTCAAGTTGAAGCAGAAAACAATCGTTTGAAGCAAAGAATAAAAGAGCTAGAAGAATCTTTAACTAATACCAAAGTAACGCCAATTAACAAGAAAAAACAAAGTGATCTTAGTCCTGATATTCTGACTCAATTGCAAATAGTGGGAGTTAAGTTAAATCCTACTCTTGCCAAAACTATTAAAGCAACTTCAGATGAAACAGTATTAGATGCCATTGAAGCTCTCAAAGACCAGTTGACCAAACAAAACATTCCCAATGCTGGTGGTTGGTTAAACAAAGCAATAAAAGAGGGTTGGACTAAATCTGAAACCACCCATCAGCATTCAAATAAACCCGAACAAAAAATAGTCAAAGCTACTGACAAACCGCAGAAAGAACAGATTAGTTTGACTCAACTTAAAAAACTAAGCAGTATTTTTAATAAAGATGATTGATAATAATTTGCCTCCCACTAACATCGAAGCTGAAGAAGCTATCTTGGGGGGAATATTACTCGACCCCAAGGCAATTACTATTGTGGCTGATATATTACCCATAGAAGCTTTTTCTGTTTCTACTCACCAACAAATATACAAAGCAGCATTAAAGTTACATCATAAAGATAAGCAAATAGATTTAATGACCGTTTCTACTTGGTTATCAGACCATAAACTACTGGAAAAAGTTGGAGGCACAACTAAATTAGCACAACTACTAAACCGTACTGTATCAGCAGTCAATATTGACCGTCACAGCTTGTTAGTTTTAGATAAGTATCAGCGTCGTCGTTTAATTGCTGCTGCTTTAGAAATAGTTGATTTAGGTTACGATACCAGCACAGAATTGGAAACAGTCTTTGACGAAGCTGAATCCAAAATATTTGACATAACTACTAATAAAAAAGATAAGTTCACCACTGAATCAATTAATGATTGTTTAGCTGATATTTTCAATGAATTAGAACAAGGTTCATTACCTCTTTATCCTACTGGTTTAACTGATTTAGATTCTCTAATTGGTGGGTTAACTAAACAAGACTTGATTATTGTTGCTGCCAGACCAAGTATGGGCAAGTCTTGGTTTGCTTGTTATTTGGCTAATTACATTGCCAGTAATCAGAAAAAACCTGTAGTTGTCTTTAGTGCTGAGATGTCTAGAAAACAGTTAACTAAAAGATTTCTAGCAATACACACAGGTATCGATTCTCAGCGATTAATGAATAATATTATCTATCAAGATGAAATGGATTCTTTAGTTAATGGTTTAAGTAATTTAGCAGAGTTACCTATCGAGATTAACGATACTCCAGCCGAACAATTAACCCCTGCTAAAATCCGTTCTGAGCTAAGAAAAATCCAGTCTAAAAGGGGAGAATTGGGATTAGTTGTACTAGATTATATTCAGAAGCTAGGAGATAGAGCAGCAGGTAACAGAGCGCAGGTTATAGGTAAGTATTCAGGTGCTTGTAAGGATATTGCTAAACAGTTTAATGTGCCATTTGTCGTGTTAGCTCAAATTAACCGAGGTGTTGAATCTCAAAGTAATAAGCGTCCCTCAATGGCTTCTTTGAAAGACAGTGGAGATATTGAACAAGACGGCGATCTGCTTTTGATGCTCTATCGAGATGAGTATTACAAATCTGACACTGAGGATAATGGAGTGATGGAAGTAATTGTAGGGAAGAATCGCAATGGTGCTACTGGGACTTGTAAGGTTTTATTCGATCCATCAGTCGGAGCTTTTTGTGACTATACAAGCTAGAATAATTAGCGTTATATAATTTTGCTAATTACTTTAGCTTTGTATAAAATATCCACAACAGTACAAGCATTGCTCAGTAATTATTATAGATGTTCTGGGTACGATAATCGAAGAGTTAACGTCTGGAAAAATCACTCGTAACTCAAATAAATACATCATCAATCAAACTTGCCATCATGCAGTTTAAATTGCCCTCACTCATTTATATAACAGGAATATTTTTAGCAGGGTTGTTTTTGATTCAATCTCCTCATACTTTAGGTGCTTCTGCTGAATCAATTAGAGAAATTAGTACTCAAGATGTAAATCGGATTCAACAACATGATGTGATTTATCTGGGAGAAAATCATGATAGTCCTGCTATTCATCAACAGCAGCTAGAACTTATTAGACAACTCCAACAGAATCATAACTCAGGGAATTCTCCCAAAGAATTAGCGATCGCCCTGGAAATGTTTCAGCGTCCATTTCAACCCATGTTAGACCGTTATTTAGCAGGGATAATTACCGAAGACCAACTTAGAGAACAAACTGAGTATGACACCCGCTGGGGTTTTGATTGGGAATTTTATGCCCCCATCCTTCGTTTTGCTAAAGATCGGCAAATTTCTCTGATCGCGATGAATACTCCCGCTGAAATTACGCAAAAAGTAGCCGAATTTGGCATTAATAGTCTTGCAGGCAGTGACCTTCGCTATATTCCACCCCTACAAGACATTAGGCTGGACAATAGGTTATACCGTCAAAGACTACAAGAAATCTATCAACAACACGTAGAAGATGGACAGGGCAACAGTACGGATGCCGATAACTTCTTTGCCGCCCAAGTATTATGGGACGAAACTATGGCAGAAGCGATCGCTCTTCGCTATCAAAAACACCCTAATGCTCAGATCGTTGTCCTAGTGGGTAAAGCTCATGTCATGTACGATTACGCCATTCCCGATCGAGTCAATCGACGCATCAGCAACCCCAACTTCACCCAAATTACTCTTTTATAAGCTTGAAATACTATTTTCTGCCAAATATTTTGGAGTAAATTAGATTTAATTCATCCCATCTCTCTCATCCTCGATCGAGAAGCTTTTAGCCTTGGTTTAACTTCTAAAAGCGCAGTTGGGTTTAAGACCCCACCGTGAAGACTGTGTCTACGATCGGGCATAGTTCAAGACTATGTTTGATCGAGATAATAGCTAGGGCGAAGCCCTTTATAAGGTATGCTTCCTCAAAGAGTTAAATATAAAAATAAAAAATAAATGTCAATTAAAACAGATAAAGTCCAGGTTGGAAAATTCCAGTGGTTTTATCGTCAAACTGAAATAGAAAGCGATCGGCCTAACGGCATAGCTACGCAACGCACTCCCATTCTTTTTTTACATGGTTTACCTTCCCACAGCTATACCTGGCAAAAGCTAATGTCTCTTTTGGCAGAAGAAAATATTCCGAGCATTGCTCCAGACTGGATTGGCTCAGGATTTTCTGATAAACCTGACAAGCGAAATTTTGCCTACACCCCCGCAGAATATTTGACAGGCTTAGGAGATTTTATTGCAGCTATTAAGTTAGAGAAATTTTACCTAGTTGTGCAAGGATTTTTAGCCTCCGTCGGCATTCAATATGCGCTGCAAAACCCCGAACAGATTGCTGGCTTAATTGTTCTCAATACGCCAATTACTGCTGGGGTAAAACTTCCTTGGTCAATGAAGCAAATGACTTTACCTGTAGTGGGAGACATGATGACTCAAGATGTGCGACTCGTTTAGTGTGAAAGTACTAATTTCAGTACATAAGCACTAGCATGGTATAACTAAATGTTAAGAAATAAACATTTCTTAACAGGATAAATTGAACCATGACAACTAAATAATCTGTATAGGTGAGAACAACCTGTAATCAGGTGGCTAAATATTAATAAAAGCACAAAAGTTCAAGCCCTATCCTCTCGGTGTTGGGAGTGAAAGCATAACCCCTACGGTAGCGAATGGTCTTCAATCCGTAAAGCGGGGTTAAACGAGGAAATGACTGGTAGTCTGAACTGGTTATCCTCTAGCAAGAATTCATGAGTAGAGCGTTCGCTCGAAGTACCGTAACTATCGTAATCATCAAGCAGCCAAAACAGATCTGATAGGCTGCCACCAAAAAGGTAAAACTGCACAGAGATTTTTTCCCAGTATCTTGCTGGGAAGAACAACACTAATCGCAGTCGGTAGAGAGGTTTTTTGTAATAAGCATCGTTACATTCAAACAGCTAAATCAGGATTGATAAGCTGTAGCCAAAAGGCAATATTGCATAAAATTATTTTCAAGTGCCATCACAGAAAATACAATACTAACTGCAATCGGTGTAAATACACACTCTAAAGGTTCATAACAACAGATTATTTGGAACGAGAAAATCCTCTAGTAACTCTTACTCAACTGGTCGAACACGAGTAAGTAGTCAACCAAGATGCAACCACTCAGCAATGAGGTTACTAGAGGCAAAGGATTGAGGAAAAAGCTAATGCCCATCTGTAATGGATGCGGATATGCCCACGTCCTCACTGTTTTCTGGAAAGTAGTGATTTAGTAACAATGAATATGTCTAAGACAGATTATCAACATAATACTGTGGAATGGAACACGCTTGATTGGCATAAAATCCAAAAAGCTGTGTTTAAGTTGCAAAAGAGAATCTACCAAGCCTATGTCAACGGTGATGTTAAAAAGGGAAAAAGGCTACAAAAAACCCTGATCAAATCCTACAACAACCGTCTATTATCCATAAGAAGGGTATCTCAAGATAACCAAGGCAAGAAGACAGCAGGGGTTGATAAAGTTAAATCTTTAACACCCAAGCAACGTCTAATTATGGCAGAAGACCTAAAACCCACGGATAAATCCAAACCCATTAGAAGAGTATGGATTCCTAAACCAGGAAAGAAGGAAGAACGCCCCTTGGGAATACGTGTAATGCGCGATAGAGCCATCCAGGCATTAGTCAAAGCTGCTTTAGAACCAGAATGGGAATCCAGATTCGAGCCAAACTCATACGGATTTAGACCAGGAAGGGGAGCGCACGATGCCATTGGAGCAATATTTGACTCAATCAGACTCAAATCCAAATACGTACTGGATGCTGATCTAGCCAAATGCTTCGACAAAATCAGTCATAAAAAGCTACTAACCAAACTTAACACCTTCCCAAAATTGAGAAGACAAATTAGGGCATGGTTAAAAGCTGATATCTGTGATTTTGTAAAACATACAAGAACTCCAAGCCAAGAAGGAACATCACAAGGTGGAGTGCTAAGTCCACTGTTGGCGAATATAGCCTTACACGGAATGGAAGAAAGGATCAAGGAATACGCCGCAACACTGAAAAGAAAAAAAAGAAGTAATCAATCTTCTCTATCTCTAATCAGATATGCAGACAATTTCGTAATAATCCATGAAAATCTTGAAGTAATTGAACAATGTCAAAAGATAATTAGTGACTGGTTGGCAGAATACGACCTAGAAATCAAACCTGAAAAGACCAAGATTGTACACACCCTAAAAACTCACAACGGTAAAAAACCAGGATTTAATTTTTTAGGTTTTAATATCCGACAATACCCCGTAGGGAAATACCAATCTGGTAAAAACTCAAAAGGAAAAATTCTAGGGTTTAAAACGCTGATTAAGCCAAGTGAGGAAAGCATAAAACGGCACTATGACCAATTAGCAGAAATCATAAGGAAACACAATTCAGCGCCACAGGAAGCCTTAATCTCAAAATTAAACCCGATAATCAGGGGATGGAGTAACTACTACAGAACAGTATGTAGTAAACAAACTTATACCAAAGTTGACCACCTCCTAATAGAAAGGCTGCTGAGATGGGCTTATAGAAGACACCCCAACAAAAGTAAACATTGGATAGTAGGCAAATACTGGATAAGAGTAGGAAATGATAACTGGGTATTTGGGATAAAAGAAGGGATAACCCTGCTAAAACATCCCCAAACAGCCATTAAACGCCATGTAAAAGTCAGAGGAAATTCAAGCCCTTATGACGGAAACAAAACATATTGGGGAACAAGAAAAGGAGAACATCCTGAACTTAAAAACTCAGTAGCTCGATTGCTTAAAAAGCAAAAAGGCAAATGTAATTGGTGTCAATTAACCTTTGATGATGGAGACAAAATAGAAAAAGACCACATTATACCCAAAGCAATAGCTGGAAGTATAAAAGATAATCTCCAACTACTACATCGACATTGCCATGACATTAAAACTAAGTATGACCTTAAAGCCATCAAAATGCATAAGGCAATAAAAGAATACCAACAGTTCATCAAACAATTCAACAAAATGAATTGGGAATGGATTGATGATATTCCAACCTTAGTAGGTACTCAAAAAGAGCCAGGAAGGAGAGAAGCCGTGTGAGGTGAAAGTCTCATGCACGGTTTTGAAGACGAGTCGCCCCGGTGACGAGGTGGCTTAGTTTAACCCTTTATTAGTCGATCGCCATCTTGAAAAAGGCAGTGGTTTTGTAATCGAAGATAAAGACTTGGATATCTTACGCAAACCTTTCTTACAAAGTTCAGATGTTGGTCGAGCCTTAATGACAACCCTCAAGCAATTACAGCTTGATACCGTAACCCCAAAAATAGAAGCAGGGTTAAAAGATTGGTCAACACCAACCCTAATTATTTGGGGAACAGCCGATACTTGGCTCGATGTTGATGATGTGAAGCAGTTAGCTACTACTAATTCAGCCATCACTCTAATTGAGTTGCCAACAGCCAAGCATTATCCCCAAGAACACTGGGCATCAGATATTGCTAGAGAAATTGTGCAGTTTTTTCGCCGTAAAGTTTTTTAAGATGCAGTTTTCCTGAGAAAATTAAACCAAAGTAATATTTGTTTTGAGCAAGATGAAAATTTTTCGCCCTATTCTTTCACTAATTTTGGTGCTGGCTACAACTATGTTAGTTAGCTGTGGTGGTTCTGCTGTTTCGGCACCGCCAACTTATACCCCTGAGAAGCTACAAAAAATTAGCACTTATCGTATTCCTCTAGATATTGCTCGCCAGAGAATTCCCGAACTTGGTCAATCCCTCGCTCAAGAAGATTGGGTCAATGCGAATTCCTTTCTCCATGGACCTTTGGGCTTAATTAGAAGAGACTTAACTTACCTTTCTAATGCCTTGCTTCCCGATGAGCAAGAACCAGCTTTAAATGTCGCCAAAGATATTTTTAAGCACTTGGAAAATATTGATGCTGCGGTCAGCGAAAAAAACTACACTGTCGCCATTAATCAGTATAAAGAGGCTGTATCTGATTTGGATATTTATGCTAGTTTAATTCCTCAGACTGAAGCACCGAAAGAACCAGCTAAACAAGCAATGAAGGAAGCAAAAAATACTTTTGCAGGAGTCAAAGCAGAGGTAGAAGAAACTATCGAACAAATTATTCCTGATTTTAATGACAATGCTTAAAGCGATGTTGATTTAAATTTCAGCTATTTGGGCTTGGCACTGCCGAGCCTTTTTTAGTCAGTAATCAGCACTGTAAAAATAGAGATGAGCAAAATTGTCATAATTGGCTGTGGAATTGTCGGAGCAGCGATCGCTTATGAACTAAGCTTAATTACAGGATTAGACATTACCGTCATAGATAAGTATACTCCCGCTTCTGGTTCGACAGGAGCGGCTTTAGGAGTCTTGATGGGGGCAATTAGCCACAAGAAAAAAGGTCGGGCTTGGCGCTTGCGTAGTGCTAGTCTCCAGCGTTATCAAACCCTAATTCCTGAACTGGAAGCTAAAACAGGATTATCGATCCCTGTTAACCATCAGGGTATTTTTAAGCTCTTATTTGCTGGCGATGATTTAGACAACTGGAGGAAATTACAAGAGTTTCGAGCCGCTGAAGGTTGGACTTTAGAGATTGGCGATCGCTCTTTTGTTGCTCACCATTGTCCTCAGATCGTTAACGAGCAGATGATCGGCGCGGTTTATTCTCCTCAAGATGGGCAAGTTAATCCTGTGGAACTGACTAAAGCTTTGGTGGAGGGGGCTAGGACTAATGGCGTTGAGTTTCTGTTTGGGGTGGAGGTACAAGATTTCGTACTGGGTTCGGCAGGGGAAGATTGTTTCGCGCAGAGTCGTTTATCCCGCTTAGTTCGAGGGCAAGGCGCAAAGAAGAGCGCCAAGCAGAGAGATAGAGATAAAGAGATTGCAACCTGTAGTTATTTGGTGACTAAAAGCGATCGAATAGAAGTGGAGGAGTTGATTATTTCTGCTGGTTTGGGTTCGA
>JBDKJC010000091.1:0-8497 GCA_039796815.1 Cyanobacteriota bacterium
TTAAATAGGACGCAAGATTGCTCTAGCTAAGCCGCCGTCTCCATTTTTAAGCTTAATCGGTAAGCAAATTAGCTCGTATTCTCCAGGCTCAACCTCAGCTAAATTTAGTCCTTCAATCGCCCAAATACCCGAACCTAATAAAGCATGGTGTACCTCGATGACATTTCCTTCATAGCCACCAACTGATAGGTAATCTACTCCTACAGTCCGAACTTTTTTCTCCGCTAAATACTGTGCAGCTTCTGTAGAAATATGGACAAAATCTTCGACAAAAGTCTTAGATTTTAAAGCAGAATCACTGTTTTGAGTTTTAAATAAAATCCGCTCTCCTGCTTGAATGTTATGGGGTTCAAGCTCTTCAACCTTAATTTGCTGAAGATCTTTAATTTCAATTACCCTAGCTCTACCGATAGTCGCATCCAAAGGCATTCGATCGATTCCAATGCCACCTTTAATAAAGTGATTAATGCCGTCAACATGAGTTCCTGTATGAGTGCCAATGGTCAATTTAGAAACATTGCATACATCTCCATGAGCTAAACATTGACTAGGTTCAACAGTTATGGCGGGATTATCTGGCCAATAGGGCATTTCTGGGTGGATAGTCAAAGAAATATCGATCCAGTCGTTTGCTTGGTGCATAATTCTTAAATAATATAAACTATAAATTGCTCTAAATTGCTCTAATCAGGAGATAAATTGAAGGACTAATAATTAAATCTGTTTTCCTTGAATTGAATAGTCTAACAACTCAACGGGATGAAATAATTTAATCCCTTCTAAACCCTGTAACTCCAAATGTTTTTGAATTTGCAAAGAGCAGCCAGGATTAGGCGAGGCAATAACACTCGCTCCAGTCTTAATTAAATTATTCACTTTTTGTCTACCTAGTTCATCGGCAGTTTCTGGTTGCAACATATTATAAATACCCGCACTACCGCAGCATAACCCTGCGTCTAGAGGTTCGCGCAGTTTAACTCCAGGAATTTGTTGTAACAGTTGGCGTGGTTGCAGGCTAATCTTTTGTCCGTGTAATAAATGACAGGCATCTTGATAAACCAGAGTTAATTCACTTGATGTCAAAGGATGTAACTCAGTAGTTAACTCGATCTCTGCTAAAAACTCCTGGACATCTTTAACTTTACGCGAAAACTGTTCCGCCTTTACTCGATACTCAGGATCATCAGCCAAGATATGACCATATTCTTTAAGAGTATGTCCGCAGCCCGCAGCATTAATAATAATTGCATCTAAATCGCGATCGCTAAAGCGATCGATCATTTGTCTAGCCAAAACCTGTGCCTGTGCCTCTTGACCCTGATGAGCGGGTAAAGCAGCGCAACAGCCTTGACTTGGAGGAATTACCACTTCACAACCATTAGCAGTTAATACCCTGGCTGTAGCTTCGTTTACAGGGGAAAAGAATAACCGCTGTACACAGCCTAAAATCATCCCTACCCGATAGCGTTTTACTCCCTGTGGGGGTATGACATCAGGTAAATCACTTTGCCAGGAACTATCTGTTACTTCTGGTAAAATTGCCTCCATTGCTGCTAATCGAGGAGTTAGCTTTTTAAGCATTCCTGTCCGTCTAACTAACTGCTGTAAACCTGATTTTTGATAGAACCACAGGGGCGGCAGTAGATGGCTTAGGCGATTGGGATAAGGAAAGAGATTAAAAATTAAAGTTCTAATTAACCTGTCGGGTAAACTGCGAGCTAGGTTGCGCTCGATCTGAGGACGAGTAGCAGCAATTAGCTCGTCGTACTTAACTCCTGAAGGGCAGGTAGTCACACAGGCTAAACATCCTAAACAGGAATCAAAATGCTGAGTAGTTGTGGAGTCAATTGTTGCTTCTCCTTGATTAATGGCATCCATTAAATAGATCCTGCCTCTGGGAGAATCCATTTCTTTGCCGATGACTCGATAGCTAGGACAAGTAGAAAGACAAAAACCGCAATGTACACAAGAATCGATTAATTTTGGTTGAGGAGGATTTTTAGCATCAAAATTAGTCATCGATCTTCCTTTTATTATCCCTCTAATGGTAACTAGTTCTTAGACTTTCATCTTGTATATACAGAATATCTTAGCTAGTTTTAGCAGCAAAAAGTTTAAGTAAAAGCGATCGCCCTGGAAAGGCGATCGCTCAATTCCCCCAGTACTCTCCAGGAAGATCCTTTTTTTTAACAGTAACTCTGCCAACTTTCTTACCTGACATTCTCAATAATTCATCACCTGAAAATTCAAAACCAAGCTTTAGTGCTATTTGTGCAACTTCATCTGCTGTTGATGAAGCAAGCACCTCATTTTTAAGTGCAGGTTCAGACTGCATTTTCTTTAAGAATGCTTCGAGTCGATCTAAAGCCATATTTGAAACTCCTATTCTCGCTCTTTGGTGTTGCGGACTTGTTGATAAGACTTATAATAGACCATCTTAAATGCTCTACGCTCTACATTGAATATTCATGACCGCAAAATCTTAATCTCTACTGTTCCCACTGCATACTGTTCTCGCAAAAGCGCGATCGCTTTCCCCAACTCACAATCTTTGCCACAAAATTAAAAATCGCGTAATACTAGAAGTCTACTCCAATAATTGTATAGAGTCATAGCGTTAGAAAAGCATGAAGAAGAAATCGAAAGGTCTGTCACCGTCATCGGTTCAAAAACAAAAAATTATTTCGACACTGCTGAGAACAGGAATGAGTGAGTCAGACATAGAAGAAGCATTCAAAAAATACACCATTGAGAGAAAAATAGTCTATGAAAATGGTCGGAAAATTAAAAAGGTAATCATGCTGCCCAAGAAAGGAATCAAGGGTGAGGAAGTAATTCGAGTTTCTTTGCCTTGAGACGAATGCATGACGGCGATACGATCGCAGTTATTTGATCTTATTGTTGATCAAAGAAAACTGAGCATCGCGATCAGGAATCATCCCGAATTCTCTAGTTTTTCTGTTTTGGGGGAATTAGCCCAGCATTTTAGCCTAGACATATTACTACAGCGGAAATTGTAAATCTAACTTAGAGGAAAAATCCCCGTCTTGTTGGAAATCGGCATCTAAACCAATCGAACCTATTTTGGTTTTAGCTCTCCAGAAAGCACTACCACTGCTAAATTGAGTATCGGCATCAAGATTTGCTCTAACTCCCACAACGCCGATCAAAGATTGCGCTCCCAGCTTAATGCTACCTCCTGTAAAAGTACTAGTTCGATCGAACTGACCACTAACTCCAATATTTGAGCCAAATAAGAGATTGGTATCCCAAGAAGCATCAACACCATTAAACTTGGTTTCGCGATCGAGTTTAATATCGGCGTGAAAAGAACCAATCAAAGCTTGAGAGCCAATTTTGACGTTAGCACCAGTAAAGGTGATATCGCGATCGAAGTTTCCTTTAACTGCTAATGAACCCAAGGGCGTATTAGCATTCCACGCTGCATTGAGTTCACGGAAGCTGGTGTCGCGATCAAAATTGCCTTGGACGGTTAATGCACCTAGACGAGTTTTAGCATCCCAAGCTGCATTAGCACCAGTAAAGGTGATATCGCGATCAAAGTTTCCTTTAACTGCTAGAGAACCCAAAGGAGTGTTCGTATGCCAAGCAGTAGTAGCTTGAATTGGTTCGATCTGCCGATCCAGATGGATTGATAAATCGACTAAGCCAAGAGAGGTAGGACTTGAGAGAGAAGCTTTTCCTTTAGTAAAGTGCGCTGAGGAATTAAAGTTACCGTCTAGCTTCATGACACCTAATTTAGTTTTGCTTTGCCATGAAGCGACTCCTGCCTTAAAAGAAGGCGAATTTTGTGCAGAATCGTAGTCAGAGAAGTTTGGTAATTTAGGCTGATCGTCCTCTAATTCTAGAGTGAAATCGAGATTAGTGAGTTGAGTGTCAAAGATAGGAGGATTTTGCTCCAAATTATTGGCATTGGCAGGAAAAGAGTGTAAGGTGCTAATTCCAGCATCAAATTGTTGAGCTGGAGCCGTCAAAAACTCAAACTCAGATTCATTAAGCTTGCTCGATTTTGGCTGTTCAGACTGAGCCAGAACCTGGATTGGCACCAGTAAAGTTAGTGATGTTCCGAGAAATACGTTGATTGCAGTTATCCGCATATATATTTTTAGATAAAAGTTTGATAATTAAAAAAATAAAAAATATTTATAAATGAGCTATGTGTGTATTTCACCTTTATTTTACCTTTTTAAAACCTGCTTAAGGGCGATCGCCTGTCAAAAATACTATTTTATATTTATGGTTCATCTCAAGTTAAAATGCGATCGCGAAAATTGATGCTGAAAGCTGAAATGATCGACAACATTTTAACCATAGTGAGTCTTATGAACGTAAAATTGGCAAACTTTTGAATTTAAAACGCGGTGTAAATTCCCTGTGGCTTGATGGTGGCTTGATGTATTCTCCTCCTTTCCGCTAACCTGATTCTCAGTGTCATTAACAGTCTGATGGAAAAATAGTGTATTTATTATGTTGACCCAAATAAATTTAAAGTTAATTTCTATAGCTATGATTATGCTGCTGCTAGTTGGTGGCTGTATTAACAATGAAACTAGAAATAGCCAGGCTCAAGATGTGAAAACTACGATTTCTCAAACGACTTCTGAAACCACGAAGACAGATGGCATAATTGTTAGTCGCTTAAATACAGTCAAAAGTAGAGGAAAATTAATCTGTGGTGTTAATGGACAACTACCTGGGTTTAGTTTTGTTGATGAAAATGGCAAATACACAGGAATGGATGTAGATCTATGTCGTGCAGTAGCCGCAGCCATTTTTGATTACCCCAGTAAAGTAGAGTATCGCGATCTCGATACAGAGACGCGTTTTCTAGCATTACAGTCGGGGGAGGTAGACTTGCTGAGTCGTAATACTACTTGGACATTAAGCCGTGATACTTCAGTTGGTCTGGAGTTTGCTCCCACAACTTTTTATGATGGTCAGGGAATATTAGTTAAAAACGACAGCGAGATTGAAGAATTAGAGGACTTAGACGGTAAATCAGTCTGTGTGTTAACAGCAACAAGTAATCAAGAGAATTTAGCCGATCACATGCGAAATCTAGGTTTAAATTATGCTCCTGTATTATTAGAAGACGCAAGTATCTTTTTTAAAGCTTATGAAGAGGGACGTTGTGATGCTGCTACAAGCGATCGCTCTCAATTAACTGTTGGCCGTGCAGGATTAAAACAACCCGATAATCATCAAGTGCTAGAGGTTGTATTGTCCAAAGAACCTTTAGGGCCTGTAATCGTAGACGGCGATCCTCAATGGTTTGATGTAGTTAAGTGGGTGATATATGCCATGATTGAAGCGGAAGAATTAGGCATTAATTCGGAAAACATAGCTAGCTTTGCTCGGACAAAAGATCCTACAATTAGACGTTTCTTGGGTTTAGAGGGCAATTTTGGCGAAGAAATGGGATTGCCTAATGATTTTACCCAAAGAGTTGTCAAGCATGTGGGCAATTATGACGAGGTTTATGAGCGCAATATTGGTCTACCCTTTGATTTAGAAAAGGGTCAAAATGCTCTGTGGACAGATGGTGGTTTGATGTATTCTCCTCCTTTTAGATAGTTTTTTAATGAATGAATGATTACCAGCTTAGATTTGGAGTAGATAAGATTAATTGATAAAGCTCTAAGTTTAACCATCTGTCGAACTTAAATCCTACCTGTTTAATGCTGCCACAGTGAGTAAAACCTAATGATTGATGTAATTTGATACTAATTGTGTTTTCGGCATCGATACCGCCGATGATTGTATGGTAATTCTGTTGTTGCGCCAACAGGACTAGTTCTTGTAAAAGTTTCTTGCCGCTACCTTGGCCTCGAAATTTAGCGTCTACATAAACTGAATGTTCTACTGAATATTGATAAGCTGCATGAGTGCGAAAAGTACCATAAGTAGCAAATCCCCTTAATCTACCGTTATTATCTTCGATGCCAATGATGGGATAGTTGTGTTCTGCCTTAACCTTGAACCAAGTTTGAATTGTGGCTAAATTCCTCGGTTCATAATCATACAAAGCAGTGGAATTAACGATCGCCTCATTAAATATATCTAGAATAGCCTGTCCATGAAGTTTAAATTGGCAAGGAATTATTTTCATGAGCAAGAGATAGAGGAATTAATTCGGGCATTGTAAACATTTAAGTTTGATCGAGTAGTAATCGCTCTTTGTGCCAAATATCACAGAGTCAAGGTAATTAAGATCGTTTCGGCAAGACATTCCTAGCCATTATCTTGAGAAATCACCAGTTTTATCGGGATCTTCAAGATATTTTATGGCTACTAAAGGTAGTTTCAAACTGCAATTAAGCTACAAAAAATATAATAGCCTCAGCCGAGGCTTTCTTAACGCTGTTTTGGGCGGCACTTTATTGCTCACAATTGGTAATATTTACCAAGCAATTAATTCTTTTGAGCAACAGCAGTTAATCTCTTTGCCATCAGAGGTTTTTGCTAGTCATAAATATCAACCGATTCAGTTTGGCGATACCGAAGATTTAGCTCAACAAGATTTTTCCGAGATCGATCGCCTGGCAAAGGAGTTAAATTATTCAGGTTCATCGGTAACAGAATTAGCCGATCTGCTCGCCAAAAATGCACCGACAGAGGCAGCTAAAGCAAGAATTATTTATGCTTGGATTACGCAACATATTAGCTACGATCTTGTTGCCTTTCATGATGCACTGAACAACAATAACTATCCTGATGTTAATCCGACAAAAGTATTAAGCGATCGCACTACCATTTGTTCAGGCTATAGTAATCTCTACCAAGCACTAGCCGAAGCAATGAATTTAGAAGTAGTAACTGTGATTGGCTATGCTAAGGGTGCAACTCCAGTAAATGATCTGCGATTCCAAAAAACTAATCATGCTTGGAACAGCATTAAAATAGACGGCGCTTGGTATTTACTAGATGCAACTTTTGGTGCTGGTTCGGTTCAAAATGACAAATTTGCTTTTGAGTACAATCCTGATTACTTTGCAACTTCTCCCCTACAGTTTCTCAACAACCATTACCCAGAGGATCGAGGTTGGCAACTTTTAAATCAGACTTATACCAGAGCAGAATTTGATAATTTAGCGCAGATTTCCTCTCGCTTTTATAATTTAGGATTAGCTACAATTAGTCATAATAACTATCAAATTACTACTGCTAATCGCATCGATCTCCAACTAAAAGCACCTCAAGATGTAGTGGCGATCGCCGAACTAAAGCAAAATGATCTCGAGGTAACCAATACTATTTTAGTCAATCGTCAAGGAGATAATATCATTGTCAGTGTTGCTCCACCCAGTGCTGGTACTTATGACTTAACTATTTATGCTAAACAAAAAGATGACGTAGAACAGTATGGGGAAGCAATTAAGTATCAAATACAGGCTACTAATTCTACTCCTCAATTACCTAAAGTTTTTAATCATTTCTATCAATATCAAGCAAGTCTAATTGAACCTCTATCAGTAGATTTAAAGCCTAATTGGTCTACTTATTTTAATTTAGTTGTTCCTGAAGCTCTTGACGTTCAAGTGATTGATCTGGAGACAAAACAGTGGACTCCACTCAATAAATATGGAAATTATTTTTCTGGCAATGTTGTAATTCAATCAGGAAAAACTGCCGTAATTGCTCAATTTCCTGGAGATGATCGATATTGGCAGTTAGTAGAATATTAGTTCAAAAGTCAAAAGTCAAAAGTCAAAAGTTTAAACTCTAACTAGAGAGTCTATATTTAAAGAGTTTATTTTCTTCAACTGAAGCAACTTTTGTCTACTTCATCAAAAATTTAATATAACTGCATAATTTAACTGTAGCAAACACAATAAAATAAAACTATTATCAATCTCGATCTAAACATTTAGATTACTGTTAGTCAATCATTAACTAAGAAATAATTATTATCATTCAAATAATTGACTGATATAAAAAACATTTTTCAGGGAAATATTAATCTTATAGCTACGTCTGTATGCCTTTAATCAACTAATATGTGGAAAATATTGAATAGCAAAGTTTTTCTTTTAATTGTTCTTGCTTCAATCTCAACAGTAGTAGGTTTAGAAGCTTTGATTGATGCCAGTAAATCCTTTGCCGACACTGCCACTGCCAACGATCAAAACTCTTTATCTGCTGAGAAAACGTCGCTAGCAATGGGCGATCCACCAGCAAATACTCGTCATAGTTTCCTAGTGGCTTCAGACTTAATTGAGCGCAAACAAGGTAAAGCAGCATTAGCTGAACTTCAAGATTTAGAGCAAGAATATCCTCTGTTGGCAGCTCATATTCTCCTCGCTAAGGGTAAAGCATATCAGCTAGAGCAAAACGAGCCAGCAGCAGCTCAAACTTGGCAACAGATAGTAACTCAATATCCCGCATCTGCGGTTACAGGAGAGGCACTATACCTTCTGGGTAAATCCCAGCCTCAATATTGGCAACAGGCGATCGCCGAATTTCCCTCTCATCCCCG
>JBDKJC010000092.1:0-8475 GCA_039796815.1 Cyanobacteriota bacterium
TCCAGCGATCGCGATTCATTAAATCAGTAAATCAGTATCAGTACATTAGATGACTCTTTCAGGGTAATTGGTAAATATGCCATCCACTCTTAATGTTCTCATAAGCTTAATATCATCAGGCTGGTTAACGGTATAAACCCAGACCCCGAAACCTTGTAAATGTGCAGACTCAATCAGCTCAGAAGTGACATAATCTAAACTAGGAATAATTAAATCCGCTTGTAGCTCTTGAGCGCTGGCGAGATATTGCCAGGGTAAACCGTAAATCAGCATTCCCGTAATAATCTTCGGGCAGATTCCCTGAACCTGATGCAATTGATCGTGATTAAAAGAGGAAACTACAAAATCTGAGTAAGACCACCCAGTCTGAATATACGTTTGAATCAAATCAACTACTAACTTGGCGGTATTGCAGCCCTTTAATTCAACATTAATTATGACCTGACGATTTACTGTATCAAATACTTCTTTTAGAGTAGGTATTTGCTCACCTTTACCAGCATCGAGCGATCGCACATAAGCAAAACTATTGTTCTCTAGATAACCTGTGCCGTTAGTAGTCCGAGCTAAATCGCGATCGTGAATTACCACCAAATTATTTTCAAGATTATGAACATCAATTTCGACTGCATCAACACCTAAAGCGATCGCTTTTCTAATTGACAACAAAGTATTTTCAGGCTCATGTCCCATTGCCCCACGGTGACCAATACAAAGCATATAAATTGATAATTGATAATTGATTATTGCTATCTACTCTCAAAATTAGCTAAAAGCTAAAAGCTAAGATATTTAAACCCAGCTAGTCACTAAAAATCACTATAAATGAGCATTTTAACTCTACAGAATATTAAAAAAGATTTTGGCATCAAAGAAATATTGCGGGATGCCAGCTTTAGCATCGAACCAAACGATAAAGTCGGCTTGATTGGGGTTAATGGTTCTGGTAAATCTACTCTACTTAAGATGATTGCGGGAATTGAACCGACGGATGGTGGTCAGCGTTTGCTAAAGTCTGGAGCAAGAGTTATTTATCTACCCCAACAGCCTGAAATAGATGAAAATCTGACGGTGATCGACCAGGTATTTGCTGATAGTGGCGAGCAGATGCAGCTTGTGCGGGAATATGAGGATTTATCCCACAAAATAGCTTTGGCAAAAGGTGGCGATTTGGATGCTCTGATGGCTCGTTTAGCGACAGTAACAGAGAAAATGGCGACTCTGGGAGCTTGGGATTTGGAAACGAAAGCCAAGATTGTCTTAAGTAAACTGGGGATTGAAGATTTTGATGCCAAGGTTAAAGATCTTTCTGGCGGCTATCGTAAACGTATTGCCTTGGCTGCCGCTTTGCTCAACGAACCAGATCTTTTAATGATGGATGAGCCGACGAACCATCTTGATGCGGAGTCGGTAGAGTGGTTACAGGAATATTTAGCTCGTTTTCCAGGAGCAATTTTATTAATTACTCACGATCGCTATTTTTTGGATAAAGTCACCACCCGCATTTTAGAAATCGATCGCGCCGATCTTTATGCCTACTCTGGTAATTATGCTTACTATCTAGAGAAAAAAGCCCTCCAAGAAGAGTCTGTCGCCAGTAGCCAACGTAAATTGCAGGGAGTTCTAAGACGAGAGCTAGAATGGCTCAAGAAAGGGCCGAAAGCACGTAGCACTAAGCAAAAAGCGCGGATTGACCGCATTGGCGATATGCAGGATCTGGAGTTCAAGCAGGCGCAAGAGAAGGTCGATATTGATACTCCAGGCAGACGCATCGGTAAAAAAGTCATTGAACTGGAGAATATTGCTAAATCCTACGACGGACATACCCTGTTTAAAGATTTTAGCTATGAATTTACCCCTCGCGATCGCCTGGGGATAATTGGCGCTAATGGTGCGGGCAAGTCTACTTTAATGAATATCATTACAGGAAGGCTCGAACCAGACCGAGGCAAGGTAGAGATTGGCAAGACGATTCATATCGGTTACTTCGATCAGCATTCTGAGAATATTTTGGCTGCTTTGGATGAAAATCAACGAGTAATTGAATATGTCAAAGAGGTTGCCGAAGTTGTGACCACTGCCGATGGGAATAAGATCACGGCTTCTCAAATGTTAGAGAAGTTTCTCTTTCCTCCTGACCAACAATATGCACCAATCCATAAACTCTCAGGTGGGGAAAAACGTCGGTTATTTCTACTACAGGTATTGATGGAAGCGCCGAACGTCTTAATCTTAGACGAGCCGACTAACGATTTAGATGTACAGACCCTAGCAATTCTCGAAGACTACTTAGAGAACTTTAACGGCTGTGTAATTGTCGTTTCTCACGATCGCTATTTTCTCGATCGCACGGTTGATTTTATTTTGGCGATCGAGCCAGAAGCACAAATACGACTCTATCCTGGTAACTATTCAGTCTATTTAGAACATAAAAAGAAGGCAGACAAACTAGACAAACAAGAACAAGTTGTCGCCAAACCCCGAGAAACAAAGCCCAAAAATATCAGCAAGAATAAGTCTAATGCTCAAGATAAGGCAAATAAACCCCTGTCCAATTTTGAACGACGAGAATATCAAAAACTAGAAGTTCAAATTGCTCAACTGGAAACTGATAAAGAGAAGTTGGAAGAATCTTTGGCAAACAATTGTAGTGATTTCAATTTAGTACAGGAATTATCTGCCAAGCTAGCGTCGTTGAACGAAGAGATCGATCGCCATACCGAACGCTGGATGATATTAGCAGAAAGAGAAATCTAAATTTTTCCGCTCTGTAAATCTATATCAATAGACAAAAGCTAATTTACATCCAACGTACCCCCATCAAGTAGAATACGGTGAGACATAAAAAGTTATTAAGGAATACAAACTATTATGAAGCAGAAGGGTGTAGTCGTTTGGTTTACTGGATTTAGTGGGGCAGGAAAAAGTACGATCGCTGATGCTCTCACACAAAAGCTAAAATCTGAAGGATATCAGCTAGAGGTTTTAGACGGGGACGAAATTAGAGAAAACCTCACTAAAGATCTGGGCTTTTCTAAAGAAGATCGAGACACTAACATCCGCCGTATTGGCTTTGTGGCTCAACTATTAGCGCGCAATGGAGTAATTGTTCTAGTTCCCGTAATCAGTCCCTATCGTGCCATTAGAGAGGAAATGAGAGCTAATATCGATAACTTTGTTGAGGTTTTTGTTAACGCGCCTATATCAGTGTGTGAAGAACGAGATGTCAAGGGGTTATATAAGCAAGTTAGAGCTGGGAAGATTAAGCAGTTTACGGGCATTGACGATCCTTATGAGCCACCAACAAATCCTGAAGTTGAATGTCGCACCGATCTCGAAGATGTATCAGAAAGTGTAACTAAAATTTTGACTAAATTAGAAAAACTAGGATATTTAACCTAAGTTTAAATAACTGACTATTTAGCTCCAATAAATCTGAGTCTGGCAAATCTTGTAAGTTCGTTATAGAGATGGATAACATTGCATTCAGTTCGGTTGGCTTGCCTTTAAAAGTAAATCAAATAGTGTGTTTAGAGCATCAAAGTAGTAATCTTTATGGTGAGGTGATTCAGTTAATTCCTCATCGTCAACTATGTTGGTTTAGACCACTTTGTCTAGTCATTACGGCTGAAACTCAAAGTAGCTTTCAGTCTGAGTCCAAAGAGCGATCGCTTGAACTGGGATTGAGACAAAAAGAACTTGCATCTAAATGGGAACAAAAATCTGGCGACCACTCCGAACATCTTGAAACCATTGAAACCATTGAAAGCGCTGAAGAAACTCACTTAATTGACTTGCAATCTGGTTCAGATTTATTGTGGCCAGACAGTTTGTTTCGACCCGCTTTAGACGTAGAAATAATTTATCTATTACCACAACTTCAGGATATTAACCATTATTCTGATAAGAAAAGATCGAATCAAAAATATTTAAACAAATTTATTCATTTATTTTGGCAAGCTCATCAAGATAAGTTTTAAATATAATTAAAATCAGGTTTAATGATAATCGCTTGCCGTTTACTGGGAAAAACTAGCTTTTCTCTGAGTTTTTACTTTTATACTCTAAATTCTATTGATATTAAAGCCAAATAACTGTTTATATGATTAATTCAGTAAACTCCAATACCAAATATTAATTTCAACTCAATCATAATAAATCTAATAAATCTATTGTCAACAACAATAGTAATCATAGTTGGTAGCGGATTTTTAAATGTCGGTTTAAGCTGAAAGTTCGGTGATTGCCCTGATTTAAGCGATCCACAAATTGACTATAAATATAAAGTGTTTCTCATAATTTAGGGTGAAACGGAGTTTTCAACACACAGTGTGGATCTAGGGATTGTAAAGCAATATACCTAGACCAGCAATCGACAAAATTTAAGGTAAAAATTTAGGGATACTTTATTTACTTATTAAGATTACGTAAATTAAACAAAAAATAGTAGATATCCGTAAATATACAGATTAATCTTAAAATATAAAGTTAGTTTTTGAGCAATATCTAAAGCGAGAAACAATAAAATGAGCAGCACACAAATACGTACAAAATTTACGACTTTTAGACCAGAAGGTTTCCTGAGCGCAGCAAATGCAGCAGAATTTCTGGAGCGTTTAACAGTAGAAATAAAGTCTTCAGTACACTCTGCTTTGCTAGTTAATATGGAAGCTGTAGAATTTATGGATAGTGCAGGCTTAATGGCACTAATTAAAGCATTTCGTTTAGCAGAAAGTCTCGGTCACAGTTTTGGAATTTGCTCGGTTGCTCCGTCAGTACGCATCATGTTTGAGCTTACTCAGTTAGATAAAGTTTTTGAAATTTTTGACGATCAGAGCGCTTTTCAAGTAGCAGTGGATCGATAATCAACTGGCTTGTGGAGTTACGAAAATTTTAGGTGTGTTTGAGTTAAACAAGTCTCATGTTTAATTAGGACAATGCTGTCATTTGCTACTCTTAATAGTTACAAGTAATCTAATAAATTCATTAGTGAAATTTGCTAGTAACCTTGCCGATAATTTCAGAGAACTTTATTGTTCCCCAGTGACGACTGTCAGTGCTAGCTTCAGCATTATCCCCTGTGACAAAATAGCTATTATTTTCTTTGAGCGCAGTAATTCTTTTGACTATAGGTAAATTGACCTGTAGGGGGTGTAGAGTAACTATAATGTCACCAATTTTGGGTAAACATTTTCGGTAAGCATAGATATCGAGCAGAATTTCATCTCCTGGCTGGAGTAATGGCAGCATAGACTCTCCAACAATCTTTAGACGTTTTCTCCTGCCTAACAACAATAACAAAAGTTCCCGATAAGTTGTCTTCGGTAACGTCTTGGCCATATTTAAAAAAATCCTTACTAAAGTGTAATCAAAACTAATTAATCTGAGGACGATTTGCTTAATTACCCAGTATCATGCGGAATAGACTTTTAAATCTTACTAGGTAATGAGTATTAATCGATTTTCTTGCCTTGGGCAACGACTGAGAAAAATCAGTAGATATTTAATTTTATTTTGTTTTTGTTTTATCTTGGCGGTAGGGTGCAATAGTCAAAATAAGTCCGATACCAAGCCAATTGATAGTAATCGTATTTCTATTGGTACGATTTTAAAACCACGTACTCTCGATCCCGCAGATAGCTACGAAGTAGCGGGGTCAAACATTTTCTATAATGTGGCAGAAAGTCTTTATACCTATGAAGTTGGGACAACCAACATCAAGCCTCTGTTGGCTACCGCTATGCCAGCTATTGACAAGACTGGTTTGATTTATACCATTCCTTTAAGAACAGGGGTGACTTTTCATGATGGTGCAGCGTTTAACGCTAAGGCAATGAAGTTTTCTCTGCAACGTTTTATCGAAAATGGGGGAAAACCTGCATTCCTTTTGGGAGATGTGATTAAGTCAGTCGAGACGACGGGAGAATACGAGTTAAAAATTACCCTCAAACAACCCTTTGCAGCTTTACCAGCATTACTCGCTTTTCCAGGTACTTGTGCTGTATCTCCCCAAGCTTACAAAATAGGTGCGGGAGCATTTAATCCTAACAAGTTGGTGGGTACAGGAAAATATAAACTAAATCAGTTTAAAAGCGATTCCATTAGCCTCGATCGCAATCCTAATTATTGGGGTGAAGCACCTGCTAATCAAGGCATCAATTTGCAGATTTATGGTGGAAATTCAGCTAACCTGTTTAACAGCTTTGAAACCAAAGCAGTGGACATAGCTTATCAATCTCTCGATCCTCAGCAAATAGAAAGCCTACTAGAAAAGAAAACAGAGCATAAAGTTATTGAAGGCTCGGGGACAGTGGTTAATTATCTGGTCTTAAATCTACAGCAAAAACCCCTCGATCGGCCAGAAGTGCGTCAAGCGATCGCCGCTAGCATCAATCGTGGTTTAATTAATGAACGAGTCTTAAAAGGACAAGCTGAACCAATTTATAGTCTTGTACCCACGGCATTCGATGCCTACGATCCAGCATTTAAAATATATGGGGAAGCAAATACGGCTAAAGCCAAAGAATTGCTCACTAAGGCTGGTTATTCTTTGCAAAATCCAGCGATCGTCGAAATTTGGTATGCTAGTGGCTCAATTACCAGGGGGATTGTAGCAGAAACCCTCAAAGCCTATGCTGATAGCGAACTAGGTGGCATTATCCAGTTTGTTCCCAAGAGTGTAGAGTCCGCTTCCTTTTTCAGCAATCTCAGTCAGGGGATCTATCCCACTGCTTTAGCTGATTGGTATCCAGACTTTCTCGACCCCGATAATTATCTTCAGCCTTTTCTCAGCTGTAGTGAGGGCTCAGTGAAGAGTGGTTGCAAAACGGGTGCAGCTCAAAGTCGTGGTTCATTCTATTATAGCGATCGCGCAAACCAGCTGATCGAGCAATCTCGACAGGAACAAGATGTCGCTAAACGCCGAGCAATCTTAGTTGAATTGCAAGAATTAATGAGTCAGGATGTACCTTATATTCCCCTCTGGCAAACCAAAGACTATGCTTTTGCGCAAAATGAGATTAACGGTGTAGTTATCAATCCTAGTCAAACTTTTCCTTTTTGGACAATAAAGCGCAGTAACAGTGAACAGTGAGCAATAAACAATTTAGTAGACGCAAATCTAAATAAAGCCACATTCGCAAATTGCCAAAGCCTTATAGTTAAATGTTTCTGACTTTTGTACGGACGTTCCATGGAACGTTTCTACTTCTGACTTCTGACTTCTGACTTCTGACTTCTGAGTTTATGAAACTGATTATTCAAATTCCCTGCTATAACGAGGAAGCAACTTTAGGTTTAACCTTATCGGAACTTCCTCGACAGTTACCTGGCATCGATAAGGTGGAGTGGCTGATTATCAATGATGGTAGTCGCGATCGCACTTTGGAAGTAGCTCGAGCTTGTGGTGTCGATCATATTGTTAATTTACAATCCAACCAAGGTCTAGCAAAAGGCTTTATGGCGGGAATCGAAGCTTGTCTGGAGGCGGGTGCAGATATTATTGTCAATACCGATGCCGATAATCAATATTGTGCAGCAGATATTCCCCAACTAATTGCGCCGATTTTAGCAGGCAATGCTCAGATCGTGATTGGTGCTAGACCAATTCAATCAATCAAACATTTTTCCCCCTTTAAAAAATTCTTGCAAAATTTCGGTAGTTTTGTCGTTCGTTTGGCTAGTCAAACCAAGATTCCTGATGCTCCTAGCGGTTTTCGCGCCATAAATAGAGAAGCTGCCTTAAGACTAAACGTTTTTAATGAATATACCTATACCCTAGAAACTATTATCCAGGCTGGTCAGAAGGGTTTAATCATTACTTCCGTTCCCATTCGCACCAACGGCTTTGTGCGTCCTTCTCGATTGGTCAAAAATATCTCTACTTATGTTCAGCGTTCTATTCTAACCATTGTGCGGATCTTTATGACTTATCGTCCGCTCAGGTTTTTTATGCTGCTGGGAAGTGTTCCTTTTGGTATAGGATTTTTACTTTGCTGTCGTTGGTTATGGTTATTTTGGGGAATTGTTGGCGACGATCCAGCTAAACCTCGCGTACCCAGTTTAATCCTCGCTGCTATGTTAATTCTCATTGGCGTTCAGCTTTGGATATTTGGTTTAATTGCCGACTTAATGGGGGTAAATCGTCAGCTACTCGAAGATATTCAGTTGCGGCTGAGGCGTCAGGAGTATCAAAAGAAAAGTAACAGCAAAAGTACTCAAAAAAGTCCTAAAGGATAAAAGGCTTCGCCTTAGCTGTAAGCCGTAAGCTATAAGCTTAATTAGAAGAGGTCTTAAACTCATTGGCTAGAAATGAACACTTTTCTTAATTGCGATCGACTTTATGCCTTACAATAACAATTTTCCACTGTCCCAACTGACTAGCCTGAAAAGCAACTCGATCACCATCACCACTAATACTAGGCTGCCTCGCAGAGCCTTTGACATTAACTGTTAACAATTCGGTTCTTTGCTGTT
>JBDKJC010000093.1:0-8448 GCA_039796815.1 Cyanobacteriota bacterium
ACCATCAACTCCAATTAAGTCGAGAATGAAGTTTTCAAATTCAGGATCGTCAAAAGAGTCGGAAAATAGCTCAATATCTTTTTGTTCATTAATAACTTGTCCATCAATAAAATCTAATAATTGTGTCTTGTCTTCTACTTGATTTATTAACTCTAAAAAGCCATTAAAATCTTCGACATCAAAAATTTCAACTAGACGATTAACCACATTTTCACTAGGAGTCTCGATCGCATTGCTGTTAGATTGGTTCATGCTACTTTCCAAATTGATTAGCTCACTTAAATCAAGCGCAAAGCTAGTGTAGAGAAATTTAGCCAACCAAACATCCTACTATCAGTTAACCGATCGCCTGAGAAATAAATGACCGATCGCACGATGTTAATCAAAAGAATTAAGCTTTATACTATACGCCTCGTGTGAATTAGCTTCGTTCAAATTTACTAGTTTTTAGCTCTCAGCTCTTGGCTCTTAGCTCAGAAACAGACTTTTCCTGTTTTATGATTAGACTTGTAAAAAATCAAAAAACCAGTAATTAATGTCGCTGGAGAAATATAAATTGTGTTCAAACTCGAATTAAATTTACCCCTAGAGGATAGTCGCACTCTAGGAAAAGATAAAACTATCATCCTGGCAGACATGACCTGGGAAGATTATCTGCAATTAACTGATAGTAATAGCTCCAACTGTCGTCTCGACTATTTTGAGGGAATAATATCAATTATAGCCCCAAGCCGAAATCACGAACGTATTGCTCAAATAATAACACGAACGTATTGCTCAAATAATTTGTTTAATCAATGCTTACTGCCGAAAATATCAGCTAAAGTACTTTGCTTTCGGCTCATCAGATATAAAAAACCCTCCAGTGGCTGGCAAACAGCCTGATGCTTCCTACTGTTTTGAAAATGAAAAAGAAATTCCTGATTTAGCTATTGAAGTAGTTTTTTCCAGCGGTGGCGTTGCCGATTTGAAAAAATATCAGACTTTGAACGTGAAGGAAGTCTGGTTTTGGCAGCAAAATCAACTAAAAATTTACTGGCTAACAGATGCCAGCTATGTATTAAAGTCTCAAAGCTATGTCTTAAACCAGCTCGATTCAAATCTATTGGATAGATTTATTCAAAGAGGATTTAACGAAGACCAGCTAACAATTGAGGCTGAGTTTATCGAAGAATTAGAACGTTAGCTTTTTCTTTATTCAACTAGTCCCGATCGCAAAGCAACAACGGCGGCTTGTACGCGATCGTTAACTGCCAATTTATTCATAATATTGCGGACGTGAGTTTTAATAGTACTGAGGCTGAGATAAAGACGTTTGGCAATCTCAGGATTACTACGACCTTCTACCATCAGCTGGAGAATTTCTAGTTCTCGTGTTGATAGTTGACCAAGATTATTAGAATTATTCAGTGGTTTAAGATTTTTGACTGCTTGGCGGGCAATTTGCGGATCGAGATAGATTCCTCCTTCTAAAGCAGCAGCGATCGCTGTTAATAGTCCAACCATACTAGTTCCTTTGATACAGTAGGCATCTGCACCACTAGCTAAAGCTGCGGTCATGTCCGTTTTGGTATTATGGGATGTCAGCATTACAACTCGTAATTCTGGCGCAGCTTGCTTAATTTGCTGGGTGGCAGCAATTCCGTCTAATTGTGGCAAGCCGATATCCATAATCGTTATATCTGGTTTGAGCTGGAGTGCTGTTTCTACACCCAAATAACCATCTGTTTCCTGTCCCACAATCTTGAATTGGGTAAATTCCTGAAAATACTGTTCTAAACCCAATTGGATTAGTGGATCGTCCTCTACAATCAAAATTTGCAAACAGGGAAGTTCGGAAACAATACTTTCGAGTAAAACTGTTGCTGATGACATAAAGGCTTCCTGTTTGGAGCAGTGCCTAGACTAGCAAAATAAAGTGTAATTTGGCAAATTCGCTTGTCAATTAAAAAACACTTAGTATTTTACTGAGGTAATCTTTAGAGCTAAAAGCTAAAGGCTAAAAGCTAATAGCTTTTTTGGTAAATTTACCAGCCATCGTAAACAATAAAAGCTTTATTAAAACCAAAAACCTTTTCATCTTGAATAGTTCCACCAGGAAAAATTTCTTGCAACTGTTTACGACTTAATAAATTAGTCGAAGCCAATAGTTCTTTTGCTTCGTCCCAATTATCCATTTTTGAATACCAACCCAAATCGAAATGAGTTAATAGCCAGACTCTGTAATCTAAAGGTAAAAATTGAAAGAAGGGGAACAAGAAATGAGGTTCGATTGGAAAGTAAAGGTTAGGAGTTTGAATGAAATATCTTTTGCCGACTCGTCTTATTTCTTTTGCCATTCTGGCTTGATCTTCATAATCTCCCGCATGTTCGATTACAGAGTTAGAAAAAACAACATCAAATTCTCGATCTTGAAACTGTGGCATATTTCTAGCATCGCCAACAATACGTTTAAATTTGGGATGTTCGATTTGTTCTAACTCTAAATTAATCAGTGTAATGTCAAGATCTTGAGTGTTATAGGCAGAAAAACCCGCGACTTCCCAAAATGGTGGTAAACCACCAACATCAAGAATTTTTATGGGTTTTGGGAGTGATTTAATCAGAGATTGAAGCAATGAAACTCTTTTTTTTCTAAGCTCATTTGACCAAGAGTCAGAACGGCGATTATCGTAAATTCTACCAAAAGCTGAATCTATCATTTTTTATCTAATTATTAAGCCGATCGCAATTAGGGTTTTAGAAATAGCAAATAAACGTGTTAACTTAATTATTTTCTTTTGTAAAGTCTTATTGGACTGATTGTTCACTATTTTTATCATTGCATCAAATATATATTATTTAAAGCGCTTAAATCAAGTAGTTATTTTACTGAAATTTGATTATCAATGGGGTTACAAAAAGCTGCCAAACAAAAACTGTTGCTTTGAGTTTGACCCTCGAAATAGACTAAAGTTAAAAGTCTAGGTCTTATCATCCACAGGAATTAGAAAACGATCGCATGGCTGCTGTAACTACTGCCCCCAGAAATTTAAATTTTCCCCTCACTGCTGTTATTGGTCAGGAATCAATTAAGCTGGCTTTATTATTAGCGGCGGTCGATCCAGAATTGGGAGGAGTGGCGATCGCTGGCCGTCGAGGAACGGCTAAATCAGTCATGGCGCGATCGATCTATAATCTTTTGCCACCGATTGAAATTATTCAGGGTTCTCTCTACAATTGTGACCCTGATAAACCCCAAGAATGGGATGATGAAACTGTAGTGAAGTATGGCAATACTGCTGTAAACAATATACCAACACAGATTGTCCCTGCTCCTTTTGTCCAGATTCCCTTAGGAGTGACGGAAGATCGGCTGTTGGGTTCTGTAGATGTAGAAGAATCGGTTAAGCGTGGAGAACCCATTTTTCAGCCAGGCTTATTAGCCCAAGCGCACCGTGGAGTTCTCTATATCGATGAGCTTAATCTTTTAGATGACCAGATTGCTAATCAATTATTAACGGTATTAACCGATGGACGGAATATTATTGAGCGAGAAGGTATTAGTTTCCAGCATCCTTGTAAACCGATTCTGATTGCCACCTACAATCCTGAAGAAGGAGTATTGCGAGAACATTTACTAGATCGCATTGCGATCGCTCTTTCCGCCGATAGCGTTTTATCTCTTGAACAGCGAGTTGAAGCAGTCAACCAGGTAATTGATTTTACTAATTCCCCCCAAGACTTTATCGCTGCTTATGAAGGAGATATTGATAGTCTGAAAACCGATATTATTCTGGCGCGGGAATGGCTTAAGGAAGTCAAAATCAGCCACGACCAGATTATGTATTTGGTTCAGGAAGCCGTTAGGGGAACTGTGGAGGGACATCGCGCCGAACTGTTTGCCGTCAGGGTAGCTAAAGCCTGTGCTGCACTAGATGGTAGAGATAGCGTGATTGCTGATGATTTACGCAAAGCGGTAGAGCTAGTAATTGTCCCCCGTGCTACGACGATTGAAGCTCCGCCAGAAGACGCACCTCAACCTCCACCGCCACCACCTCAACAGCAGCAACCTGAAGACGAATCCAATCAGGAGCAGGATGAAGAACCAGAAGACGAACAGGAAGAACAGGAGCAAGAGCAAGAGCCACCCGCAATTCCCGATGAGTTTATCTTTGATATTGAAGGAGTCGTGCTAGATCCTGAAGTGTTGACCTTTGCTCAGACAATGCAGCGACAGGGTAAATCAGGGGCGCGAAATTTAATTTTCTCTGAAGATCGCGGGCGCTATATTAAGCCAATGATTCCCAAAGGTAAGGTCAAACGAATTGCGATCGATGCCACCTTACGTAATGCTGCCCCCTATCAAAAGGCGCGACGGGAGCGTAACCCTGGCAGAAATGTCATTGTGGAACAAAGCGATCTTCGTTCTAAACGCATGGCGCGCAAAGCTGGTTCATTAATTATCTTTGTGGTGGATGCATCTGGTTCGATGGCGTTAAATAGAATGCAATCAGCCAAAGGTGCAGTGATGCGCTTGTTAACCGAAGCATACGAAAATCGCGATCAAATCTCGCTGATTCCTTTTCGGGGCGAACGTGCTGAAGTCTTACTTCCCCCCACTCGTTCCATTACCATGGCAAAAGGCCGATTAGAATCTTTACCTTGTGGCGGTGGTTCTCCTTTGTCTCATGGTTTAACCCAGGCGGTAAACGTGGGGATCAATGCCCAAATGTCGGGAGATATTGGACAGGTAGTGATTGTGGCGATTACCGATGGACGAGGTAATATTCCCCTGTCTCGTTCTCTAGGAGAAGTCCCAGAAGAAGGAGCAGAAAAGCCCAACATCAAAGAAGAATTGCTGGATATTGCAGGAAAAGTGCGGGGAATGGGCATGAAATTACTGGTAATTGATACCGAAAGCCGTTTTGTCTCCACAGGTTTTGCCAAGGAACTGGCCAAACAAGCGGGAGGCACTTATTATCATTTGCCTAAAGCTACGGATCGAGCGATCGCCGATATGGCAAGAGGGGCGATCGCTCAGATATAATTAAGTTGTATTTTCGTCGGTATGCTCGGGTAAAATATCCCCAAACCACACTTTAGCTAACAAGGTTTTATAGTGAGTCTCCTTGAGCATCATCTGTCCATAAAGGTAAATCAAATATTCTAGAGCTTGTTCACGAGTCATTTTTGCAACTCCGTCAGAAAAAGAACGGAGATGAAATTCTTGTTCTAAAGACAATTTGATTGGTTCGTTCACTTATTTATTCCCCTTACGTAGTTTTGCTAAATCTATACGTATGACAGCAAGAAAATAAGCATTCTTATAGCTATGTCTAATTAGCTTATAGCTTATAGCTTATAGCCAATTACCCAAAAGTACATAAGGTGACCAATAAAACGGATGTTGATACCAGCGATTATGTAATAAGCTTAACTGGGCTTGGCGTAATGCTTCGGCTTTAGGTAGATGTTGAGCTGATAATTCTTGATAAAAACTACTCATCAGTTGAGTAGTGGCTCGATCGTCAACTGACCAGAGAGTTGCCAGGGTACTTTTAGCTCCTGCTCTTACTGCCATTCCTGCCATTCCTAGCGCTGCTTGGTTATCCCCTGTCGCTGTTTCACAGGCACTCAAAACCAGTAGCTCGATCGCATTGTTTAAATCGATATTTCTAGTTTGTAAAATACTACCTAACTCCTTAATGTTAAGGCGATCGTCCCAAGTCAGTAAAAAGGTATCTTCCAGAGCAGAACTAAACTGCCCGTGGGTAGCAATATGGACAACGGGATAATTTGAGTTTTGAATTTCTTGTTTAAGTGCTGCACTCGTAAAATCTCGATCGATCAAAACTCGACTCTCAATTCGTGATTCAATCTCTTTAAGCTCGGAAGCGACATAATCTAATCCCGCAAAACCATGAATTTTTTGCGTCAAACCCGCAGCTATGATTTTGAGTTTGGCTAATTTTAAAGGACGAGGATTGAGTAACTGTAGTCCAGGAGTTAGGGCAATACTATAGTCTTCGAGCAGATAATGCTGACCATCATAAAGTGCGCTCAAGGGAATATTGCGCAATGCACCGTCAGGAACAAAGACCAAAGTTTTGAGATTACTTTTCGTTAAATCATCAACAGCGGGACGAATCACTAAATCGTATAGCTTTTGCGCAGAACGATAAAAATTACGCCGACTGCGAATTACGATCTGGTGGCGAAACTCTTCAATAATTAGCTCTAGCTCTGTTTGAGAAATTTTAGTGCTGTAGTGTTTGAGGGGTTGATTGGGTAAACTGAGAATTACTTCTAGGCGATCGCTTAAAATAATGGGATAAATTACTGCTGCTTGGCGATCTACATTGTCAATCTTAACTACTTGGGCTTCTAAACAGGCTTCGCGAAAAAAGTTATTCAATTCGGCAAGTTGTAGAGATTCCATAACTTCTCTTGCTGCCTCTAGGTTTGCCTGACTAACGATTTTGCTTTCATCAGTTGCTAGTAATAGACCAACCAGCTCTCGATAGACAGGTTCTACACGATCGCGAAAAGAAGACTGTACATCAGGGTTACTCGCTACTAAATCTTGACTCAAAGACTTAAGCAACTCCAGCGCTTGAGTGTAATAAGCGATCGCCAGCTCAGACTCTCCCACAGCCTGATTAATTCTGCCTAACTGCCATTGCCAGAGGTAGCTTACTTCGGGAGTATTAATACCTTGAGCGAGAATTAGAGCTTCTTGAGTATTTTGTTGGGCGTTATCCCAATCTTTTAATTCTGCTTTAATTTGCCCCAGTAATCCTAAACTATAAGACTGAGCCTGGGGATAAGCGATCGCTTCTGCTTGCTTAATTGTTGCCATTAAAAACTGCTCAATATCTTTCAGCTTCGAGTGTTGAGTTAGTTCCAGCCAACTATGAGCAAAATTGAGGCGACGGTCAAGATTAGTTCGATTAACTGGTAATCTTGCCAGCTCTACTTTAATCTGAGGAATTAAGGACTTACTTGCTTGCCAACTATGAGTTTCTAACGAGGTATTTAATTGAGCAAGATAAATCTGGAGTGGTAAATCAGTTTGCAGACAGTTGAGTTGCTGTTGACAAGTTTTTAATCCTTGCTGATATAGCTTTAAAGCTTTTTTAGGCTGATGAGTTTTGTAGGTATTGCCCAGTAATAATAAAATTTTGCTCTGTTCGTCCACATAATCTAAACTAGAGGCAATAGTGAAGCTTGATGTTAAAACTTTTCGCGATCGCTTGACCTCGCCGACTAGTCGTAAAATATCACCATAGCTTCTCAGTCCTACTATCTTAATAGTAGAGTCAGGCTGTTCTACTAAAAGGCTTTCTACTTCTGTCAGGATTTTTAGAGCGCGTCGATATAATCCCAATTGCTTAAAGGCACTCGCCTGATTAATCAAAGTACGAATGATGCCTAATTCATCTCCTACCTGCTGATAACTCTCCTGAGCCTGTTTCCAAGTAGCGATCGCTTGTTCGGCTTGTCCCTGACTCAGCAGCAAGATTCCCTGGTTGTTTAATACCTGTGCTATGGCACGAACTTGGCGATCGATACTCAGGCTAGAGTCATTATGTAGTAGCCTCAAACTAGCGTTGATATTGTCTGTTGCCTCTGACCAATTACTTAGCTGGCTTTGAGCTAATGCTAGATTGCTCATGATTCTGGCTCGACTCAAGGAATCTCTTGGCTCAGATACTTTAATTGCTTGCTGCCATACATCTATTGCCTGTTGAAATTGAGAAATTGAATAGAAATATTGCCCCTGAATCTCAAGTTCAGCCGCACTTTTACTTTTAGTTTCAACAATCTGCTGAGAAGGAGGTGTTGTAGCCAAAACCGCAGACAGCCGATAAATCCTATTCCAGCTCGGCAATAAAGCGATCGACAACCCTACTAATGCCAAAATCAACAGCAGCAAGTAACTTCGTCGAAGTTTAAAAGGCATAGAAATATCTAGCAAAAATTTATCATTACTAATAGAATTCCCATTTCCCAATTGACTGTTACCACACAAACAAACAGATTAGTAATTCTCAATAGTTAGTTGCCATTGACAACATTCTATTGATTAACCAGTAATCAGTAATCAATTTCCCACGTTTTGTTCTGCTTAAATAACTCCGTTGCATCTTGTTGGGATAGAGGTTTAGCAAAATAATAACCTTGTCCGTATTCACAATTAAATCGATGTAAAAGATCTCGCTCAACTTTAGTTTCAATACCTTCAGCAATCACATCCATACCCAATTTATGAGCCAAGATCACAATGGTGTTGACAATATCTTGATTCTTGACCCCTCGATCCATATTACTGACAAAAGAGCGGTCTATTTTTAAAGTATCTGTCGGAAAAAGATGCAGATAATTAAAGGATGAATAGCCTGTGCCAAAATCGTCCATACTAATTTTGATGTCGAGTTGTTTTAGCTCATGCAACAAGTCTATTGT
>JBDKJC010000094.1:0-8427 GCA_039796815.1 Cyanobacteriota bacterium
TTTAAGCTTACTTTGCCCAAGCTGGATGAGCAAAAATAGCATCAATTACCCTGACTCCCCGTAGCTGATTAGATAAAGGTAAATGACCCTTGGGTGCAGATAAATCCCAGGTAAACTCTTGAGGATAACGAGTCCAAACGTTACCAGATTTCCAGTCGATTTTGGTCCATAATTTAGAAAAGTCTTTGCCTACAGACAACCAAATACGTCTCTGTACCGAAAACCCGAATTTACCAGCAGAAGACATGAGCCAAAGTCGATCTAAAGTTATTAGATCGGCGCTTGGCAGGTTAACGACTTCGGTAAAATAAATCCACTTGCGTTCTACCGCAGCAGTCCCCGCTAATTCACACATTTTTTGCAAAGTTAGCACATCAGCTGCCTGAAAATCTCGCTGTGCCAGTAACTTCTGTAATGGTCGATAGTCAATTTTTTGGGTCGATTCGAGAGGTACAACTCCAAGTGGAAAGTTTTGTTGCAAAAATTCCTGGATCTTAGGATTAGGATTAAGATACAGCCCATGATATGCCTTGCCCAATGCTAAATTTTCCGACTGTTCTTGGGCATCAACCATCCAGTCCAGCAAAATTTGCAGATCTGATTCAGATTCTAATAGTCGATCGACTATTTTTAATTGATTTTGCTCAGATTCCAAATATATCGAATGATTGATGCTACTAATATTCTGCATGTAATCTTTTCCTACCGCGAAGTGTTTGCCCAATAAACAAACTTCAAGATTTTAACTAAACTTGGCACCAATATTGACAAACTCAATGAGTGTTTGTACTCAATCTTTATTATGCAAATATTATCATGATTTTGTGGCAGCAAACGCCTCACATTATATTTGAATTAGGATTGATCGCCTTATTTTCACGTTACTTGGCATGAGAACAGTTTAATTACGCTCAGATAAGTGATTCTCCTGAATGTAAGTAAGCTAAACTTTTTCATAACCTTGCTCATAAGCAAAACGAACTAGCTGAGTGCGATTACTTAAGTCAAGCTTGCTGAGAATATTACTGAGGTGGGTTTGAACGGTTCGAGGACTAATAAACAAGCGATCGCTAATCTGCTTATTAGTATATCCTTGAATGGTTTCCCAAAAAACTCTCTCTTCTGCGGGAGTTAAAGGTAAGGGTTTAGGTGAAACAGCTGAGATCTCCGTCTCTTCAATAGGTACACTAATTTGGCTTTCTTGAGGATTACTATTGAAGATAGTATCTTTTAAGTGTGGATTGGTTAACTGCTCAACTAAATGGACCATTTCAGCATGAACCCGCCGCTGACGCTCAATTAAGGCTTCAATATTTGCGAGCAATTCTTTCATTTCAAACGGTTTAGTGAGATAGTTATCTGCACCAATCGTATGACCTTGAACGCGATCGTTAAGTTCATTCTTCGCTGACAGAAAAATAAAGGGAATGAGCTTTCCTGATGGCTGCGATCGCAGTTGACGACAAAATTCAAACCCATCCATTTCAGGCATAGAGACATCAGACACAATAATATCTGGTACATCTTGACTAAACCAAGCCAAAGCATCTTTGCCAGAACCAACAGAAATAACCTGATATCCTCTCTGTTCTAAAGAATTGTGCAAAATTTTGCGCAATGTTAAATCATCGTCTACTATCAGTATCTTTTTCATTTTGTCTGATTAAAGTAACTAAAGTTAAATCTTTGCTGCTTTTTATTTATATTTATTATTTTGCCATCAGTCATAGCTAGGAACATAACTAAAAATCCTGTTGAAGATCTAAATTTAAGTTTTGTCTGAGCAAATGTCGGATGAATTATTCTGTTACTGTCAATTCAAGGCTACTTAATTGTACTGTAGCTATATTCAGTTTGTTTTTGACCAGAGTTCTATGTACGAAAAACTTACCCCGCCAACTAGCGGTTCAAAAATCACCTTTAAGGATGGCAAGCCTGTTGTTCCCGATCAGCCGATTATCCCTTTTATCCGTGGCGACGGGACTGGGGTTGATATTTGGCCCGCCACAGAAGCAGTAATTAATGCTGCGGTGGACGCTGCTTATGGTGGACAGCGTAAAATCAACTGGTTTAAAGTCTATGCAGGAGATGAAGCCTGTGAGCTGTATGGTACTTATCAATATTTACCCCAAGATACCTTAGACGCAATTAAAGAATATGGCATAGCTATCAAAGGACCTTTGACTACCCCTGTGGGGGGAGGGATTCGCTCTCTAAATGTGGCTTTACGCCAAATGTTTCAGCTTTATGCTTGTGTGCGTCCCTGTCGCTATTATCAAGGCACCCCCTCGCCCCATAAGTATCCTGAGAAACTGGAAGTGATTGTCTATCGCGAGAATACAGAAGATATTTACTTAGGCATTGAATGGAAACAAGGAGACGAAATTGGCAGCAAGCTGATTAACTTGCTAAATCAAGAGTTAATCCCCAGCACTGCCGAACATGGTAAAAAACAAATTCCGCTAGATGCGGGAATCGGCATTAAACCCATCAGTAAAAGTGCTTCTCAGCGTTTAATCAGAAAAGCCATTCAGCACGCATTAACTTTGGTGCCAGAAAAACAGCAGGTAACATTAGTTCATAAAGGCAACATTATGAAATATACCGAAGGTGCTTTTCGCGACTGGGGTTATGAGTTAGTAAGAAGCGAATTTCGCGCCGAGTGCATTATTGAACGAGAATCTTGGATTCTGAGTAATAAAGAGGCTAACGCTCAACTGACAACGGAAGATAACGCTCGTCAGATAGATCCTGGATATGATGCTTTAACTGCCGAGAAACAAGCCCAAATTTGCCAAGAGGTAGAAGCTATTTTAGCGGAGATTTGGGATACTCATGGTAATGGCCAATGGAAAACTAAGGTGATGGTTAACGATCGCATTGCCGACAGTATCTTTCAGCAAATTCAAACCCGCCCTGAAGAGTATTCGATCTTGGCAACGATGAATCTCAATGGGGATTATCTTTCGGATGCAGCAGCAGCCATCGTCGGGGGATTGGGGATGAGTCCTGGAGCCAATATTGGTGATACTTGTGCTATTTTTGAAGCTACTCACGGTACAGCACCCAAACATGCAGGACTAGATCGTATTAATCCAGGTTCGGTTATTCTTTCTGGGGTCATGATGCTGGAGTTTATGGGCTGGCAAGAAGCGGCGGATCTGATCCAAACTGGCTTAGCCAAAGCGATCGCCAATCGAGAAGTAACTTACGATCTAGCGCGGTTAATGACTCCTGCGGTAGATTCTCCTTTAAAATGTTCTGAGTTTGCTCAAGCAATTATTCAATATTTTGCTTAAGTCTAATTAATAGACATCCTCTGTTGCGGTCAAAGCAAAAATCACAAATTGAAATTTTGCTAGAATTTTGCTTCGATCGCTTTAATAGTTAATTGCTGGAAGCATGGATGTTCCCTCGCCTTCTAGACCAACTAGGTTAAGATTTGTTTGAATTGTTGTATTGCTCAAGTAGCAAATTTGCTTTAAGCTAACAAATTTAAGCTAGACAATGTTTTATGAAAAATCTTTTGATATATTTGGCAAGATCAGTTATTAATAATGGAGGTGTATAAGCTGCTTCACGATTAATTATTTTGCTTGCTGATGGTAGGACTAATTAGGAAAAGGACAAATTGATCCACAACCATCTGACTACTGGTTAAACTTATATTATTTTCAAATCTTATGTCTGATGAGCTGTTAGGAGGACGCTATCGAATTATCGATTGTCTCAGAACCACAGGCTTTTGCGAAACTTATGTAGCTGAAGATACCAATCTTCCTGGAAATCCGCATCCCCGTTGTGTAGTCAAAAAACTACAGCCCCTTTCTAACGAGAAATACATTTTAGACACTGCGCGAAAATTATTTGACAATGAGGCTAAAGTACTTTACAAGTTGAACGATTATCCGCAGATTCCGCGCCTGTTAGCTCATTTAGAAGTCGACGAAGAATTTTACTTAGTTCAAGAATATATTGAAGGAAAGGATCTGGGTCAAGCTGAAATCCTACCAGATAAAATGTGGGAAGAAGCAGAGGTCAAAAAGCTTTTGATTGATGTCTTAGAAATTCTCTCCTTTGTTCATCAACAAAATGTAATTCATCGCGATATCAAGCCCTCAAATTTAATTCGTCGTGCTGCGGATGGGACAATCTTTTTGATTGATTTTGGTGCAGTTAAAGAAATAACCAATATGACTTTAACTGAAGGTCAGGGAAATGTATTAACCGTAGCGATTGGAACTCCTGGCTACATGCCCAGCGAACAGCAACGAGGAGATCCTCGCTTTAACAGTGATATTTATGCTTTAGGGATGACTGCGATTCAGGCTATTACTGGTTTTCACCCCGACCAGTTACCTCGTGATTACCATACGGGAGAAATTAAGTGGCGCGATCGCGCTCCTAACTTCAGCGAAAAATTGGCAAAGATTATCGATAAAATGGTTCGCAACGACTTCTTGCAGCGCTATAAAAATGTTAACGAAGTTTTGCAAGATATCCGCGAAGAATCAGTTATACCACCGCCACCACCGTCGGACAAAAATTCTGGTTCGACCCTCTCAAAACGCTTGCTGTTATATGTGGCGTTACCCTTAAGTTTAGGACTTTTGTTTTTGACTCCCAAAATTTGGCAAGCTGTTCAGGCCTTAAAATTTTACAATGAAGGCAATGAGCTAATTAAAGCCGAGGAATATAAAAACGCAGTCGAGGCTTTTGACAAATCCTTGAGTTATCGTTACGATTTTGCTCAAGCATGGACTAATCGAGGTTTTGCTCAGGGTAAATTGAGTCGGCATCTGGAAAAATTTTCTTCCTGCGCTCAAGCAACAGATGTCGCACCAGATTTTGCTGAAGCTTGGAACTGTAGAGGTTTAGCAAGATTCGATCTTCAACAATATGAGCAGGCATTACAGGAATATAATCAAGCGATCGCCGTTGATGCAGATTTTTATCGAGGCTGGTTTAACAAAGGACAAGTACTCTTGAAACTCAATCAACCTGATGAGGCAGAAAATGCCACCAGGGAAGTACTCAGAATTAAGCCAGATGATTATTTAGCCTTGACTCAACTCTGTAATGCTTTATATGAGCAAAATCAATATCAAGATGCTAAAGCTAACTGCACGCAATCGCTTGAAATTAAACCAGATTATCTTCCAACTCAAGCTCTTCTCAAAAAAGTTGAGCAAAAATTGAATTAAAATCTGGCTTACCTATTTACTTTGAGTAAAGTTCACTCTCAAAGAGCTATGACTAATTTAATTATTAAAATTGAGTCCCAATAAACTCAAAAAATTGACTTCGTAAGAAATTGACTGCACTCCACGGGTAGTTAAGGTAGTCTTTTCGGGCTGTAAATTTTTAGCTAAAATTGAATCAACTACATTACCTGCTACAATCGAAGCCTTATCGGTAGTTTTATCTAGAGTAAACAGAACTTTTCCGCATTCTGCTCCTCCAACATTGGCACAAATAGTTGGCACATCATCTCCTAATGCCGTAGTTGTCCCAATAAAATTAACGTTGGATAGATCGTAATTGACAGCATAATCTTGTAGCTTTAGAGCAACATCCTGACAAAGTTCTTCAGGACTATCTGATGTTCTATTAGCTAATGCTTCTTGCTTCCACTGAAAAATTGTTATTTGATTTTCACTTGCTGCTGACTGAGCTACAGTAGCAGGAATTCCTTCAATTGTTTTACAGGAAAAGCTAAGTTGAGGCGAATCAGATGTATTTGCCATCGCGGGAGAGGCGATCGCCATTGTCCCGACCGCCAACAATACTGATAAATATTTAGTTTTCATGTGATCGACAAACCTCTCTAAAGTACAAAGTTACTAGCTGCTTGTATATTTATGTCTTGTGTATATATTATATATATCTACAACTTCTAGGATACATGCAGTATTATGTTTCTAAGCAAAAAAATCAAGTTGTCTAAAATAAATTATTGTTACGAATCATTAGAATAATTTTTTGATAAAAATACCTGAGATTTTGGCACTAATAAATTCATGAGTACAAATCTTCTCGAAGTAAAAAATGTTCATGCGGGATATGTCAAAGATCTCAATATTTTGCAAGGCATAAATTTTCGGATTGCTCCTGGAGAATTAGTAGCTGTGATTGGCCCTAACGGCGCAGGTAAATCTACTTTAGCCAAAGCTATTTTTGGCTTGCTGACTCCCCAAAAGGGAGAAATTATCTTCAAAGGCAAAAATATTGCGGGACTCAAATCAGACAAAATTGTCAAACAGGGAATGTGCTATGTACCCCAAATTACTAATGTTTTTGCTTCATTATCCATAGAAGAAAACTTGGAAATGGGAGCTTTTATTCGTAGTGGCTCACTCGATTCTCTTAAACAAAAAATTTATACCATGTTTCCTAAATTAGGTTCTCGTCGTCGTCAAAAAGCGGGAACTTTATCGGGAGGAGAAAGACAAATGCTAGCTATGGGCAAGGCATTGATGCTAGAGCCTGATTTACTGTTGCTCGACGAACCTTCTGCTGCTTTATCTCCGCTTTTAGTTAATTCGGTTTTAGAACAGGTAAGCGCAATTAACCAAACAGGAACAGCAATTGTTTTAGTCGAACAAAATGCTAAGAAAGCTTTGGCGATGGCAGATCGTGCTTATGTACTAGAAAATGGTTGCGATCGCTTTGAAGGCAAAGGTATTGACCTGTTAAATGATCCCAAGGTAGCCTCACTATATCTGGGTGCAGCTTTTAAGTCTGACTAATAGCTGTTGACTCAGAGCTATGATCATCATTGAGTTTAGCGTCAGATTAATTTAATATTATTTTTAGTGGCGCAATGAAAGTTTATATATTTTTATATCGTTGCTGAAAAACGGCAGATATTTCCCAGGTATTATAGGTAATGGCTTACGGGACGTGCCAAAACTTTTTATACATTTGATTCAGTTAAACTTTAGGAGAAAAAATGGATTTTGTAACCAACATTTTTAGTGCTGTAGGCGGTATTAACTTTACCGTAATTTTTCAACTACTATGTCTGGCTTTGATTGTGATTTCAGGCCCAGTAGTAATATTTTTGCTAGCTTTACGTGGTGGCGATCTCTAAAGAAATTTTTATATTTGATATTTTGTCATGCTGCTCTTTTGGCTTTACCAGAGAGCAGTTTTGCTATTGGCTGTTCCAAAACAATTTTAATTTCAGATTGAATGCACCATCAAGGAAAATTAGCCCAAGCTAAAATTGCCGCTTTACGAAAAGCTTACGAGCAGGCGATCTATGAAGTTTATGATGGTCAGAAAACGATTCAAATCGAGATTGGACAAAATTGTCCATCATTAGACTACTTGATTGCTCAAGGCGCTCTCCCTACTTGGGCATTAATTACTGCTGCCAATCCCTATTCACAGTCTTTATCAGTGACAGAAAATCAGCGACGTGACCAGAGACTAAGCAAACATTTACAAGGGTTACAATTGCCTTTAATTCCCGCTCTGGGCAAAGATCCAACTGGAGTCTGGACTTCAGAACCAAGTTGGTTGATTCTAAGTATTACTCGCCCTCAGGCGATCGCTATCGGTCGAAAATTTGAGCAGAATGCCATTGTTTATGGAGAATTGAACCAGGCAGCCGAGCTTCAATGGCTCTAAATTATTTTCTAAATTATTTATAGTAAGTATATATACTATCTATAGTTTTTTGTAAGACAATAAAATAGCGATCGGCAACTTAACTATCTAATCGATCGTCAAGAGAAACATCACCCACAATTAATTAATAATTAATTAATATTTAATAAATTTGTTACAGCCCCAATATGTTTCAGCGATTTTCTAGCTTGGCTTCTCGTTACTGTCGTCACTTTATCTACGGATTTGTGGCTTTTATAGTCATTATTAGCATCAGTCTACTTAATGTTCAACCCAGTTTCGGTGTTTCTTGGCTTGATTTGATTATTCGTGGGGTTCAAGTTGTCCAGATCTCCAATATTTCCAAGACTCAAGAAGTAGAGTTAGGCACCTCGATTAATCAAGAGTTAATTAGCTCTGGTCAAGCAAAAATATACCGTAATCAACCAATTAACGATTACATCAATCAGATTGGTCAGCGACTAGCAAAAACTAGTCAGCGTCCAGATATCCCTTACACTTTTCAAATAGTTGACGATGATGGCATCAATGCTTTTGCCACTATGGGTGGGTACGTCTACGTTAACAAAGGATTAATTGCAGCAGCAGATAATGAGGCAGAATTGGCTAGTGTAATTGGACATGAAATTGGACATATTGCAGCTCGCCACGGTATTGAACACATGCGTGATAGTGCTGTAGCACAAGGATTACTCTCCGCAGCTGGTTTAGACCGTAGTGACGCTGTGCAAATTGGCGTAGAACTGGCTGTTAGTCGTCCTAATGGTCGCTCTGATGAATTAGAAGCTGACC
>JBDKJC010000095.1:0-8420 GCA_039796815.1 Cyanobacteriota bacterium
CTTTGGTGAAGTGCAGCATCTTGCAGGAGTATCTCCCGCTTGGGAACTAACTTATCAGGATATGGAGTCTTATTACACTCGCGCTGAAAGCATTTTTAAAGTTCACGGACAAAAAGGAGAAGATATTACCGAACCACCAATGTCGGCGGAATATCCTTACCCTGCACTGCCTCACGAACCACGGATGCAGGAAGTAGCGGATGCCTTAGGTAATCTAGGCTTGCATCCTCATCATTTAACCTTAGCAGTCGATCGCAACGTCGAAGATCCCGATAATAGTCCCTGTATTCGCTGTGGCACTTGCGATCCCTATCCCTGTAAAATCGATGCTAAATTAGATGCACAAATTGCCTGTGTCGATCCTGCTACGGCATATGACAATGTAGAAATTAAAATTAATACCTTAGTTACCAAATTAATCACTGACGATAGTGGTCAGAAAGTTACCATGGTTGAGGTTGAAGTAGACGGCAATCAAGAACAATATACCGCCGATACTTTTATTATTTCCTGTGGTTCGATCAATTCCGCAGCTTTACTATTAAGATCGAAGAACGAACAACACCCTGATGGCTTGGGTAACTCTTCAGGAATGCTGGGTCGCAACTTAATGCTACATAACCATTCTTCCATAGTTGCGATCGCCGATAAACCCAATCCAGTTAAATTTCAAAAAACTCTTGGCTTTAACGACTTCTATTTTGGCAGTCCCGACCATGACTATCCCCTCGGACAAATTCAAATGACGGGTAAGTCTAAATGGAATCGTTTGGCACTCTTTGCTCCTGGTTCTATCCCTCAACCTACCTTAGAATATATGGCAGCTCACGCCGTTGACTGGTGGTTAACTAGCGAAGATTTACCCGACCCGAATAACCGTGTGACAATCACGGAAGAAGGCAAAATTAAAGTAGACTTTACCCGCAATAATCTCAAAGCTCATGAAGATTTTGTCGATATGTGGCAAAGCTATCTCCGTAAGGTAGATTTCTTCCTCTTTATGGTAAATACAGTTCCTCTGTCGGCGGTGTGGCATCAGGTCGGTACTTGCAAATTTGGTTCAGACCCGAAAACTAGCGTTCTTGACCTCAATTGTCGTACTCATGATGTCGATAACTTGTATGTCGTTGATGGCAGTTTCTTCCCTTCTATGGGTGCAGTCAATCCTACTTTGACCATTGTGGCAAATGCTTTGCGAGTAGCGGATCATCTCAAAGATAATTTAAGCTAGGCAATTAAATCTAACTTAACTAGAGGGTGTGTTCGGTGAATAATTAATCAATATCTGTCTTGGACAGTGATGATCTTGCACTAGCGCACCATGATTGCTATTTTAATCTAAACCCTCTTAATAACTCGACAAGGATTGCCAACTGCAACGACATTGCTGGGTATATCTTTAGTGACGACGCTACCCGCACCAATACTGGTATTTGAGCCAATCGAAACCCCAGGACAGACAATTACCCCACCACCAAGCCAAACATTGTCACCAATCGTAACTGGCGCTGCCAGCTCTCTACCAGAAAGTCTTAAGTTAGGATCGGTAGGGTGATAGGCAGTGTAAATTTGAACTTTGGGTGCAAGTAAAACATTATTGCCCAAATATACTTCGTTGCAGTCAAGAATCGTACAGTCAAAATTAATTAATAAGTTGTCTCCCGCAAAAATATGGCAACCATAATCACAATAAAATGGCGGTCTAATCGCCAAGTTAGTCCCAATTTTGCCAAATAGCTGAGAAATTATCTGCTGGTGTTGTAAGGGATCGGGTGGAGAAAAGTTAAAGCGATGAAGTAATTGACTTGCTATTAACTGCATCCGAGTCAATTCTTCATCCTTTGCTAAATATAACTCGTTACTTAGCATTTTCTCTCTTTCAGTTTTCTCTGGCATATTCATGTATAAAACTCTTTAGCATCAATTAAATTATGCAATGGCTCAACGAACCCTCGAACTGGAAAATTCAAGACACAACAGACACAACAATTGAAGTCACCTCAACTCAAAACACGGATTTTTGGCGTAAAACCCACTATGGATTTATTAGAGATACTGGGCATTTTTATTATCAACAGTTCACAGGAAATTTTATCGCAGAAGTAAAAGTAAGTGGCAAGTATCAAGATCTCTACGACCAAGCAGGATTAATGGTACGTCTGGACGAAAATAACTGGCTCAAATGTGGCGTTGAATTAGTCGAGGGAATACAGCAGATGAGCGCAGTAGTCACCCGTGACTATTCTGATTGGTCTGTTGTCCCAATGCCCAATAATCCTGCTTCAATTTGGCTTAGGGTAACTCGTAGAGATTCAGCCATAGAAATACATTACTCTCTAGATGGTCAACAATACACGCTGCTAAGAATGGCTTACTTGACTTTAGCTGAGACAGTGGATGTAGGAATTATGTGTGCTTCCCCAGAGGGAAAAGGTTTTACAACTGTCTTTGAACAATTCAAGATTCATTTATTATTGCCAAGCCAAATAACAAGATCGGGTCAATGCTAAACTGAAAGCTTAAGGTGCAGCAAGGTTTAAACAATTATTTGTTCAATAATTGTCATGATAAATAAACAAACAGATATTGACCAAGATTACGTAGCTTGGCTAGAAGAACAGGTTAACAAGCTGAAAAACCATAATTTTGAGCAGTTAGATCTAGATAACTTGGTTGAAGAATTAGAAGCTTTGGTACGAAATGAGAGAAGCGCAGTTAAAAGTTTTACCTATCAAATAATTGTTCATTTGCTACTAATCCAATATTGGACTGGCGAATCCCAGCGTAACAAAAATCATTGGCAAGCTCAAATAGATAATTTTCAGTTTCAACTTAGTGACAAAATGACAACTAATTTTAAAAACTTTCTCCATGATGAGCTGCCTAAAATCTACCTAAAAGCTAGAAAAGCCGCAATTGACCAAACAGGATTAAATAGCGATCGCTTTCCTGAAACCTCTCCCTATAGCCTCGATGAAATTATTGGTATGGATTAACAGTTGACTAAAAACATCGCATTAAATACTAAAGATTGTTGCGATTAAGCATTTTTTATTTAAATCCTCATCTTCCCTGTCCCCTTCGACCTATATAATCACACAGGAAGCGTGCGACTCGTTTAGTATAAATGTACTATCTACTCATAGTACAAGGACTACTAGCTTGATGTGGCTAAAGGTCAACTTGACAAGCCAACAAACATCATGACAACTGAATACCCGTGAGAGTGCGAGAACTCCTATTACAAGGACTAAGATTAAAGTAATCTTACAAACTCAAGTCTCTCTCCCCAGGTGTTGGGGGTAAAAGCATTTTCCCTACTGTAGAGACTAGTCATCAATCGGTAAAGCGGGAATAAAAGCGGTTCTTACTGGTAGTCTAAACTGGTTTCCCGCAAGCAAGACACCTATGGGTAGCAAAAGCGAAGTATCCCAACAAATTCCGTTACGCTGAAACAGCCAAAAAGACTGACAGGCTGTAACCAAAAGGTAAAAGGGAAAGTTTAGAATCACTTCTGGACACGAGATGATTCCAACACCTATATCCCTCGGAATATTGGATAGAAACCACCGTTATGTGAAAACAGCCAAAGAGACTGATAGGCTGTAACCAAAAAGGTCACAGATTCACACAACTAAACCTGAAATGCTTTCCTTCAGCTTTTCAACACTAGTAGAATCTCGGTGGAGTCATACACCCTAAAGGGTCTAACCAACGGATACTCGGAACGAGGAAACCCTCCTACAACTCACAACAATGGTCGAACTTGCTGTGAAGTCAACTAAGACGCAATATCTCTAGAAATAGAGGTTGTAGGGAGAGTAGGATTCGGTAAAAAGCCAACGCCTTAACTCGAAATAACGAGCAATGCCAGTGATGGATGGCGTAATGCCAAGGATATGCCCACGTACCGACTGTAATCAGGATGGAAAAGAACGAGTAAGAGTAAATATGTCTAATACTGATTCAATACAACTGAATACAGTGGAATGGAACGAGATAGATTGGCGTAAAGTTGAGCTATCAGTTTTTAAGCTCCAAAAGCGCATTTTCCAAGCCAGCAAAGCTGACAATGTAAGAAAGTTAAGAAGGTTACAAAAAACCCTTTTAAACTCATACCACGCCAAATTGTTAGCGGTCAGAAGAGTAACCCAGGACAACCAGGGCAAGAAAACAGCAGGAGTGGACGGGATTAAATCATTAACCCCAAAACAACGGTTGAAACTTGTTCACACCATGAAATTAGACGACAAATCTAAACCCATTCGCAGGGTATGGATTCCAAAGTCTAATGGAAAGGAACGTCCCTTGGGAATACCTGTCATGGAAGACAGGGCAAAACAAGCCTTAGTCAAATCAGCATTAGAACCTGAATGGGAAGCCCGTTTTGAACCAAATTCTTACGGTTTCCGTCCAGGAAGAAGTTGTCATGACGCTATCTCAAGCATCTTTAATGCAATTAGATACAAATCCAAATATGTATTAGATGCTGACATTAGCAAATGCTTTGACCGCATTGACCATTCTAAACTTTTAGAGAAAGTCAATACTTTCCCCAAGACAAGACGACAAATAAAGGCATGGTTAAAAGCAGGAATACTAAATAAAGGAGAAACACTTTTTCCAATAGAAGGAACTCCCCAGGGTGGCATCTGCTCACCGCTTTTAGCCAATATTGCGTTACACGGAATGGAAAATCGGGTAAAAAATTATGCTGCCATCTGGAAAGGTTGTAGAAGAAAAAATGAATCATCTCTCTCCCTCATCAGATATGCAGATGATTTCGTCATTATCCACGAAGACCTAAACGTAATTCTAGCTTGTCAAGGATTAATAAAAGAATGGCTATCCCACATCGGATTAGAACTTAGCCAAGAAAAAACCAAAATTACCCACACCCTAATTAAACATGAGGGTCAAGAATCAGGGTTTAACTTCTTAGGATTCAACGTCCGACAATACCCAGTAGGTAAATATCAATCAGGTAAAAACCCAAAGGGTAAAACGTTAGGGTTCAAAACTATTATTAAACCATCAAAAGGAAAAGTAAAAGGACACTACCGCAAACTTGCCGACATCATAGATAACCATAAGGCTGCACCACAGCACGCACTGATTGCTAAACTAGCACCAGTAATTATTGGATGGTCTAACTACTATCGGACAGTTTGCAGTAAGGAAACTTATTCAAAAATAAGTCATCTTTTATGTTTTAAACTCCTCAGATGGGGATATAGAAGACACTCAAACAAAAGTAAAACGTGGGTTAATAACAAATATTGGCACACAATTGGTGAGAACAACTGGCGCTTTTCGTCAAAATTAGGAGAATTAATCTACGTTCTTCCTAATCACGATGAAACTAAAATCGTCCGACACATAAAAGTGAAAGGCGATGCCAGTCCTTACGACGGCAACTCTAAATATTGGGCAACAAGGATGGGTAAATACCCTGAAATCAAAGCCTCAGTAGCAAGATTGCTAAAGAAACAAAAAGGGAAATGTAACCAATGCAATCTAACTTTCAAGCTTGAAGATAAAATCGAAATCGACCACATTGTTCCGCTTCAAGCGGGTGGCAATAAACTAAAAGATAATCTTCAATTACTTCACAAACACTGTCACGATGTAAAGACCAAAAAGGATTTAAAAACAATTAAACGTTACAAAATCCGTAAAGTATGGGATAGACATTTCAAAAGAATCCAAGAACAGTTTGATAAATTGTATTGGATATGGGAGAATGATCTGCCCACGCTTAGTCTGAAAAGGTATGCATAACAAGCACCTGATTAGAGAGGAGCGGTATGAGGTGAAAGTCTCACGTACCGTTCTGAAGACGAGTCGCCCAGGTGACTGGGTGGCTTAGTTTAACCATAGGCAATAATAAACACTTATAGTAATCAATGCGGATTTTATTTGTATCAGCAGAAGTAGCGCCGATAGCTAAAGTTGGTGGATTAGGGGATGTCGTCGGTGCATTACCCAAAATCCTGAGAAAGCTAGGTCATGATGTCCGTATTTTTATGCCGTACTACGGTGGTTTAGGTAGTAAGTTAGAGATTCCTACCGAGCCGATGTGGAAGGCAGCAGCGATGTTTAATCCCTTTGCGGTTTATGAAACCCTGCTGCCAGACAGTGATGTCCCGCTATATTTATTTGGTCACCCTGTTTTTGATCCAGATCGCATTTACGCAGGAGAAGATGAACCCTGGCGGTTTACGTTTTTTAGTAATGGTGCTGCGGAGTTTTGTTGGAACTATTGGAAACCTGAAATAGTTCACTGTCATGATTGGCACACGGGAATGTTGCCAGTGTGGATGAATCAAGCACCTGATATTACTACAGTTTTTACCATTCATAATTTGGCTTATCAAGGGCCTTGGCGCTGGTATTTAGAGCAAATCACCTGGTGTCCTTGGTATATGCAGGGACATAACGTCATGGCTGCTGCGGTACAGTTTGCCAATCGGGTAACTACTGTTTCTCCAACCTATGCTGAACAAATCAAAACTGTAGAATATGGTGAGAAGCTAGAGGGTTTGCTGTCTTTTATTAGCGGTAAAACAAAGGGTATTCTCAACGGTATTGATGTTGATAGTTACAATCCTGCCACCGACAAAGCTTTAACCGAGAATTTTACCCACAATTCTCTAGCTAAAAGAGCTGTCAATAAAGCTGCGCTTCAAAAAGAACTGGGTTTAAATATCGATCCAGATGTCTTTTTAATGAGCGTTGTCTCTCGGCTGGTAGATCAAAAAGGGATTGGCTTGCTATTGCAGATCATCGATCGCTTTATGGCCTATAGCAATTCTCAACTGGTAGTTTTAGGAACTGGCGATCGCGAATTGGAAACTCAGTTATGGCAGCTAGCAGCTCGTTTTCCTGGCAGAATGTCAGTGCAAATACTTTATAGTGATACTCTTGCCCGTCGAATTTATAGTGGTTGTGATGTCTTTTTAATGCCCTCTAAGTTTGAACCCTGTGGTATCAGTCAGATGTTAGCAATGCGCTATGGTTGTGTTCCTATTGTTAGGCGGACTGGCGGTCTAGTCGATACGGTAAGTCACCACGAGCCGATGAACCAAAAAGGTACTGGCTACTGTTTTGATCGCTATGAACCGCTTGATTTATTTACCTGTATGGTACGTGCTTCAGAAGGTTTTGGCTACAAAGATAAATGGCAGGAACTTCAGCAAAGAGGCATGATGCAAGACTTTAGCTGGGTCAAATCAGCCTTAGAGTATATCAAAATGTATAAAGAAATCTTAGGACAATCTACGGATTTGACAGCAGATGAGCAGCAGAAACTAGCAGCTTTAAAGTAAGGTCAAACGGCAGCGCATCTCTACTTAGCTCATAGTCAAAATATAAATATTTCATGTTAAACATTTATGTGATTTTAAGCAAAAAATAATTTTGTTGATATTCCAGAGAATATAAATTACTGGATTGACTTATTGGGAAAGATTATAGGAATCTTTATTGATTAGCTGATGTAAAATCTTTGAACAACCTCTTCGGACACAATCTGAGGAGGTTATTTGCTGTTGAAAGTGAGACAATAAAATTAAAAAGAAGCCTCCTGACGACCAAATCTAGAAGCTTCTCCAAGTAAAAACTTATTTATAGTATACCAATGACAAGTAGTAACGGAAATAACTCAGGCGATCGCTTGAGTAGAATTGAGGCAATTGTAGAATCTAATTCTCGTACCATTCAAGCCATGATGGAACCAAGAGCAACAGATAGGCTGGAGCATGAGGAACGAATGAGGTTTTTAGAAGAGAATCAGCGACAACTCATTCAGACTCAAAGAGGAATAGCTAATTTAGTATCGTCACTAGATGAAGATAGACCAACAATACTCAGAAAATTAACGGTGATTGAGAATAAGGTCGATTCTCTAATTGAAGGTAATCAGTAATTAATCTTTTTAACTCAAATGTTGGCGAAGTGTAATCTCTTACGAAAAGTAGTTTAGATGATTGTAGAATTCGCGATCGCGGAGCAAGCCATAAGCAACACTCTTGGTAATTTTGGCATAATCTAAAACTTTTCAAACATTCATCTTAGAAAGAACCTGTTCAATAAGATCGGCAGCTTTATTCGTTCCTCCTGACTGCTGTATTGCTGCTTGAAGCTTAAGAGCATTTTGTCGATAAACATTATCTGTTAAGACTTGCTTTATGGCTTGCTGTAATTTTTTGACTGTCACTTTCTTTAAAGGTACAACTGCCCCTGTGCCTGTCCAAACAATGCGCGCTGCGACTCCAGGCTGATCGTTGGTAACGGGAATAGCTACCATCGGTACGCCATTACTTAGAGATTCTAAAACAGTATTTAATCCTGCGTGAGTAATAGTTAAAGATGCCCGTTGTAAAAGTTCGAGTTGAGGTGCATAGCCTACCACTATGGGA
>JBDKJC010000096.1:0-8375 GCA_039796815.1 Cyanobacteriota bacterium
AGGCGAGATATCTCGATAAATACCGCGATGGTAGAGTCAGAGCCATTGATAATATCTACGAAGCGGGCATGACCCAATGCTACCTCGAACAGCTAGAAACTCTAGAGGTAAAGGCAAATCTGGTAACCCCCATCCTCAATGAAGGCAAGCTCTTTGGTTTACTGGTAGCTCATCAGTGTAGTGAACCTCGTAATTGGCAGGACTACGAAATCCGCTGGATGACACAAATTGCCACGCAGGTAGGTTTTGCTTTAGATAATGCCACACTGCTAAACAAATTAAAGCATGACGGTTTGCCAACCCAACTATTAAACAATTTTAGTCTTGGTATTAGTGAAGGACTTAACAAATCCCAAATCTTGAAAATCTCAGTTGAACAAGCCCGCAAAGTAATCAAGCTCGATCGCGTTCTTGTCTATCAATTTGATGCTAGTTGGAATGGAGAGATTGTCGCCGAATCAGTTGTTCCTGGTTACCCTAGAGGATTAAATTCTCAGATTAAAGACCCCTGCTTTGCTAAAGAATATGGTGAAAAATATCGTCAAGGTAGAATAAAAGCGATCGCTAATATTCATCAGGCTAATCTAACAGACTGTCACCTAGAGCAACTAGAATCACTGGCGGTTAAGGCTAGTTTAATAGTACCAATTTTGCAGGACGATCGATTATTTGGTTTACTCATTGGACATCAATGTGACCAACCGCGCTTGTGGTTACAGTCGGAAATAGATTTATTTGCTCAACTAGCTTTGCAATTAGGATTTGCTCTAGAGCGAGTTAAGTTAAGAGAAGAATTAGATTTGGCTCAAGATCTCCAAAGAAATCAGGCTCAACAACAGCAGCTAGAACAACAGAATCTCAACCATAAGATCTCAGAACTACTAAGAGAAAATCAGGCTGCATTACAAAGTCTTCAGGCTAAAATTAGCCGTCAATCATCAACTACTAGCGATTTTATCAATCAAATCTCAGAAATGAGCCACAAGACTAACGCAATGATCGATGGCAAAGAAGATAATCTTACCGTGGCGCGAAAAGCGATCGCTGCAACTACAGATACAGTCAAGATGCTCGAGCGATCGCACCAAAATCTTCACCAAATGGTCAACCCGATTGACGATCTTAGTGACAAGATGGATTACCCAGTCAAACCAACAACACCAGCCCAGTTACCAATGAAAGAAATTGTCGTTGAAGCGAGTGAGATAACTTTAAACCCACTAAGTAAATATAATCCTGAGCTAGATTTTATCGCAGGACAACTTGCTCCAAGACCTCAATCAGCACCAAGTTTAGTCTTAATGAATCAATTTATCGGCGAGATTACTAACTTATCAAGTCAGATTTCTCAGCAATCTTTATTTGTCACAGAGTCTTTCCAGAAGCTTGCTGAATTTACCAGACAGCTATCAGAACGAAATAAGTTGTAAAAGGGCTTCGCCCTAGCTAAAAGCTAATAGCTAATAGCTTTTTTAGTAAAACTCTAAGAAACTAATCTAAAGGTATAAAACCCGCCTTGGTGATTAGCTTTTGACCTTGGGGTGTTAGCAAGAAATTGGCATAAACTTGACCAATTTGTGAATCATCAGCTTTATTTGCGAGAAATGTCACATATAAATAGTGCGTTAAAGGATATTGGGCAGTACGCAGTGCTTCAAAGTTTGATTTATTGCGACGTTTGGGACAATCAGCAGCAGGTACATAAGGCTGTTGATAAGGAGCTACTAACTCATCTTTTGCCAGCCCCAGAGATAATAGTTTAATTGAACATTGGGAAATAATTGCTGCCGTGGAATCATAGTAAATTCCCCCAGGATTATCCGCTAGTTGACGAAGAGCTTGAGTCGTTGTGGCCACAAGTTTTATATTTGGACTAAACTGGCGATTTTGCAGAATTTTTAGCTTAAAAATGTCAACTAGATCCCCCGTGCTAGGAGGACGAGAATAAAGAGTAATTGGTAAATTTACACCACCTACCTCTCGCCAATTGGTTATTTTTCCCGTATAAATTGCTTGGAGTTGATTCAAAGTCAAACCAGGAACATTGAGCTGAGGATGAACAGCTACAGCAAGACTATCAACAGCTACTGGTATTTGTTTAAGCTTTAAACCTTTTTGTTTGGCTAATTGATATTCTTCTGGACTTAGGGAATAAGAAGACTGTACAAAAGCTAACTGACCCTTCAGTAGCATCGCGATTCCTGGTCTAGAGCCAGGTGGCTCATTGCGTGGTTGAATATAGCGCAGTTGTATTTCAGGACGTTCTGATTGAATGACCGAATCTACTGCTAAACGTAGAGAAGCCCAAGCCGTGCTACCACCATAATTAAAAACTCCAGTTGCGACATTTGGGACGCGAGCAAAATCAGGAATATTTTGGGGAATATTTGGGCTATTTTCCGCAGTTTCTCGGCTAGATTGGGATAATTTCCAGATGCCTCTGCCAATTAATCCTATCGACCATGTCAAAGTCATTAAAGCTAACATACCTACGGTAATTAAAGTCAACTTTTCATAGCTTCTCTCACGCAGATTGCCCATAAAATTAATTGAATATTGAAGAGTGAGTGATATATTGATTCTTTTTTATACTACGTGAAAATGTAGACTAACGGTTTATCAAAAAGCTATCAGCTATCAGCCCTTTATTATATCTATGCCTTACTCATAAGTCTATAAATCCTGTTTTTCAGAGGAATGCAGCAGTGTTGTTAACTTCTAAAGTAGTCAGCAATAGCCATTGAATAGGTTTTACCTCTGAGTCAGGGTACTCTTTTAGCTACATTACTTGTTTTTGCTTCCCTTTCAATACTTATGGGTAAAGCATAGATTAATTAGACTGTAGTTGTTTTCAGTCAAAATTCAAGAGAAAATTAGGTGTTTAAAATGCTTCTTTAATTGGCAAGTTGATAATATGCCATTTAAAAAAAACATTTTTTAAGTAGCAAGATAAAATCATAATTTATAAGTAAATTAACGTACTATTTAATGTAAAAATATTACAATATTAATTATTTACAAAAATTTAATATATTCTAGAAATCTTTATTATATTAACTCATAGCTTGTTTTTAGAGCTGTGTTTATCTTGATAACTGTCGACAATATATCGACAAATGGTTAAGTTAGAATGATATTATTTTCTGACGATAATCTTGTTAAATGACAACATAAGAAATAAGAATATATCAGAAGTATCATGTTTAGTTTTCATGTTACAAAAGATCGGTAATTGATCTAATGGATATTAATTTGCAGGTAAATACAAGTTTAACAGAGAGAATAACTAAATTAGCACCTAATATTATTTACATATATGATCTAGAAAAAAAGCGTAATGTCTACTCTAATCTTTTGTTAAGCGAAATTCTTGGCTATTCTAACTCAGAAATAAAGTCGATAAAACTGTTGCTGAATAAGGTATTTCATCCAGAAGATTTAAATGCGATCGCCCAGCACCATCAAAATTGTTTACAGTTAAACCAAGGTGATTATTTAACTATTGAATATCGCGTCCAAGATAAACAAGGTCAGTGGCACTGGTTAGAAAGTAAAGACACAGTTTTTGAACGAAATGCTTTGGGTAAACCAACTCAAATTTTAGGATTTGCTCAAGATATTACGAAAATCAAAGAACTTCAGTTTAATACTACTAAAAAAAATCTTAAATTAAGCGAAGAAGTTACAGCTTTAAAAAACTGGCGTGATAAACATTTAAAGCTGGTGACAATGAATGAGTTTTTACAGGCTTGCTTAACGATTAAAGAGGCTCAAACAGCATTAAGCAGTCTTTTACAGCCATTATTCCCCAATACTCATGGCGCAGTCTATTTGATGAAAAATAGCAAAAATCTGTTAGAGCCGATCGCCAGCTGGGGAATAGTTAACAATGACACTTTTGAACCCCATGAATGTTGGGCATTGCGTAAAGGAGACTTACATCTAGCCGATCCCAGTACTCCTGGGATTTATTGTAGTCATGTCGATCGCCTTGTCTCCCATCAGCCAACTTTGTGCATTCCCATGATTGCCAGAAGCAATACTCTAGGAATGATCTATTTACGTTTTGATACTCCCGAGCCGATCGGCGAATTAATTCAGGAATTATCAAAAACGGTGGCGCAAAATATTGCCATGTCCTTTGCCAGTCTTGAGTTACAAGAGCAGCTGAGATATCAAAGTCTACGAGATCCTCTAACTAGATTATATAATCGTCGCTATTTAGAAGAATCTTTAGGGAAAGAGCTAGATCGCGCTCAAAGAAAGCAGCAGTTTATCGGTATCATCATGATCGATATTGACCATTTTAAGAATTTTAATGATACTTATGGTCACAGTGTCGGAGATTTAGTTCTCAAAGAAGTTGGCAATTACCTTTTATCCCAAATTCGTCAATACGATCTTGCCTGTCGTTACGGAGGCGAAGAATTAGTAATCGTCATGCCTGATACTACCATTGGCGATACGGTAATGCGGGCAGAAGAAATTAGGGTAGGAATTAAACAATTAAACTTAAAATACGATGAACAAGAAATAGAGTCAATTACTGTCTCGATTGGCGTAAGCTGTTTTCCTGACGATGGCATCACTAGTGAGCAGCTAATTCAAGCAGCAGACAAGGCTCTATATCAAGCAAAAGAAGAAGGGCGCGATCGCGTTAAGCGATGTTAATTATCGATCGAGATCGGACTCAAATCGGCGATGAATCCAGGTATGATCGAGAAGCCAAGCTCCTAGCTATCAGCGTTAAGCTATAGGCTATAAACATGAATAATTATTTTGCTACGGTGTCTCGCGGTTTGGAAGAAGTGGCTGCGGATGAACTAAGACGAATTGGCGCAGAGGATGTGCGCCCAGAATTTACAGGGGTGCATTTTAGGGGCGATCGAAGATTACTTTATAAGGCAAATCTTTGGACGAGAACTACTTTTCGCATCTTAAAACCGATCGCCAGAGTAAAAAGTTTTAATGGAGATGAATTATATCGCAGTATCCAAAAGATTGACTGGTCAGAATATCTTGAGCCTGATATGACTTTAGCCGTTACCTGTACAGGCAAGAATAAGCTACTCAATCATACTCACTTTACCGCGTTACAGATCAAGAATGCGATTACCGACTGGCAAAAAGTAAGAGGCGGAAAACGCTCCAGTATTGATACAGAAAAACCCGATCTGCAAATTAATGCTCATATTGACGAAAAACACTGCATTATTAGCTTAGATAGTTCAGGCTCTAGCTTACACCGTCGCGGTTATCGCCCTGCGATTGGCGCTGCACCAATGAAAGAGACTCTGGCGGCAGCTTTACTAGACATGGCAGAATGGACACCAGATTTAGCCTTTCTCGATCCGATGTGTGGTAGTGGTACTTTACCCATTGAAGCAACTTTAAAAGCTCTAAATATAGCTCCTGGACTCTATCGCGACTTTGGCTTTCAAACTTGGTTAGACTACGATCGCAAATTGTGGCAAAGTCTCTTGAAAGAAGCGGAAGGACAGCAAAAACACGATCTAAAAACACCGATTATTGGTAGCGATCGCGACCTCAAAGTAATTCAACAGGCTTTTGTCAATGCCGAAAGTTCGGGCTTAGAAGACTATGTACAGTTTGCCCGTCGAGAGCTTGAAGATGTAGAAGCACCAGCAGATCGCGGAGTCTTAATCTGTAACCCGCCCTATGGTGTTAGACTCGGTACGGAAGCCGAACTAGGCGAACTATATAAGCTACTGGGAGACATCTTTAAACAGCGATTTAAGGGCTGGACAGCCTATATTCTCACGGGTAGCATGAAGCTTTCTAAACAGGTAGGCTTGAGAACTTCCAAACGCATTAAACTCTATAACGGCGCAATTCCCTGTACCTTGTTAAAGTATGAAATGTATTAAAATCCCTTAGCTATAAGCTATAAGCTATAAGCTATAAGCTTTTAATTGAATATTTTAGCGCATTAATTATTTATATCTTAAGTAATCAGTAACCAGTAATCATTCATGTCACGAAAAGTACGTAAGGCGATCATTCCCGCTGCGGGTATGGGGACTCGGATGTATCCTGCTACAAAGGCCTTAAAAAAAGAGTTGTTGCCCATAATCGATCGCGATGGACGTGCCAAGCCAATTATCTTAGCAATTGTCGAAGAAGCTGTTAATGCAGGGATCGAAGAAGTGGGAATTGTCGTGCAGTCAGGCGATCGCGATTTGTTTCATAATTTATTAAAGTCACCTCCTAAGCCTGAATTATGGTCAAAGCTATCGCTAGAAAATAAGCAATACAGTGGATATTTAGCAGCTTTAGGCGATCGCATTACTATTTTGACTCAGACTGAACAAGCAGGCTTTGGTCATGCTGTTTACTGTACTCGTGACTGGGTAGATAATCAGCCGTTTCTGCTGTTGTTGGGAGATCATGTTTATACTTCCCAGATTGAATCTAGCTGTGCAACACAGATGTTAGATATTTATCAACAAAATAATACTAGCGTGATTGGAATTACCGTCATGCAGGCGGATATTATTCATAAGGCGGGGTGTGTTGCTGGCAGATGGAAAACGCCACAATCGATCTTAGAAATTGCTCAGATCTGCGAAAAACCAACCCTAGAATATGCCAGGGAACATTTGCAAGTACCTGGAATGACTGAGCATGAATTCCTGGGCGTGTTTGGCATGTATATCCTCGAACCAAGTATTTTTAAGCTACTAGCTTCAGAAATAGATAATAATGAACGTTTTCAAGGCGAGTTTCAGCTGACAACCTGCTTAGATAAATTAAGTCAGCAATATGGTGCGATCGCCTATCTCGTTCAGGGACAATATTACGATACAGGAATGCCCTTGTTTTATCGTCAAACTATGATCGACTACTACAACCATCAACAGAATAATTCAGCTAGTAATTACTGATAGTTGCTCATTGTTCAATGTTCAATGTTCAAATCAGGGTCTTAGCTTCATATCATGAAAATACTGGTTCACTCCATAATGTTCCATTAAAACTGGAATGCTTTGATTTGATAGACGATTTTCTAAAAAATAAATAATTTTTTGACAGGTATCAGGACAGCCAATAGTTGCAATTAGTTTACTATTAATAAAAATTCCCCAACGTCCATTTGTTAGCTGTTCGGAATGATATGACATCGGTTTTTTGAATTTGCTCCCTGTGTTCAGTTTGGTTAGTTGATTAGATTAGAGTTTACTAAAATCTTATTTTAGAATCAATAAAAATCCAGATTTTTCCTTTCAGACAAATGCAATTAAATAAAAACTTAAATAAATATGTAATTTAAGCAATATTTTATCTTTTTATGCAGTGTATTACATTTTGCCAGAAAAAATGTATTTTAAGTTACAAAATTGCGTAATTGCATGATTTTTGTGGTTGGCACGTATTTAGTTAACAACAAAATAGCAAAATAACTAGAGCCTTATGATGTTGCGTGAAGTGAAAGCCGAAATCATTGAACTGATAACTAATTTTACCTTTGCCCGAAATTTGTCACTGACTATGATAGTCGCGATCGCCAGCTTATATGGACTAGCAGAATTACAAAGTCAAACTGCTCAGTTAAATATTTCCCACTTTACAACAGCCAAAGTAATTATCAATGAGTCCTAAAGGATTTACTAAAGTATTTGCCCTAAAGGATTCCCTTCGGTCACGCAGCTTATGCTAAAGCACTAGCTTTGCGTCGTCCTTTAGGACTAGCTCCGCGTCAGCTTCGCGTCACAATGAGCATTATCATTATTGAATAATCGCTACTAGTAGATTGTCAAGATTAGACTTCTTGCATGAATCAAGGCGATCGCACTCGTAGGATAGCAAATAAAAAAGGAAGATAAGGCTAATCTCCCTTTTGATTAAAGCGTTTTATTAAAGTATTTTACCCAACACACCTTGGGTTAAACGGCAGAAACTAAGAGTCCTAAGTCTACCCACAGCTTGTTTAATTCCAGCATGTATTGTTTGTCTAGTTGGGTGGCTACACCTTTCCAGCTAAATTTTTCTTCAACTCTTTTTCTGGCATTTTTACTTAACTCTTCATGCCATTGTTCATCAGCTAAAATTGTATCGATTCCTTTGGCAAAAGCCACTTCATCTTGAGGTGGTACTAATAAGCCTGTCTTGTAATCATCTACAGAGAATTTTAAGCCACCTACATCAGATGCCACTACAGGAGTGCGGGAAGCCATTGCTTCAATTGCAACTAACCCAAAAGGTTCGTAATGACTAGGAACAACGCAGATATCAGCAGCAGCGTAGTAGTAGGCCAAATCTTCGTGCTTGACTCGACCAGCAAATTCAGTGATATCTTGAATACCCAATTCTTCTACCAAAGCAGCAATTCGGTCTCTTTCAATACCGTCTTTTTC
>JBDKJC010000097.1:0-8317 GCA_039796815.1 Cyanobacteriota bacterium
GAGAGCAAGCTATTAGCCAGATTTCAAGCTGGCAGGCAACTATATAATGCTTGTCTTCATGAAGCAATGGTCAGGATGAACTTAGTAAAAAACTCCGACGCATACAATAAAGCTAAAAAACTACCCAAAGGAAAAGTCAGAACTACTGCTTTTAAAGAGGCTCGTTCGGCTTATCATTATTCAGAATATGAACTACATTCTTTTGCTACATTTACTTCAAAAAAATCTAAGTGGATTGCTGAAAATATTGACTCTAATACTCAGCAAAAATTAGCTACTCGTGCTTTTGATACAAGCGAGAAAGTATTATTAGGTCATGCCAAAAAAGTACGATTTAAAGTACCTTCTCGCTTTCGTTCTTTAGAAGGAAAAACCAATAAACAAGGAATTCGCTGGAAAGAAGACCAGTTAGTCTGGGGTCAATTAAAAATCAAACCTATTGTTGATTGGCTTGATCCCGTTCTTAAGCATGGACTAGATTCTAAAATCAAATATGTTCGTATTCTATGGCGAGAGTTTAAAGGCAAACGTCGCTGGTACGTACAGCTAATCAATGAAGGTCTGCCCTATCAAAAGCCCAATAATTATGTAGCTGATGGTTTGATTGGAATCGATCTTAATGTCTCTAATGTTGCTTTTGTTGGCGACAACAAAGCAGGGTTACTGCCCTTTGCTGAAAGAGTACCTAATTTTTCCAAAGAAATTAGACGTTATCAACGTCAGATGGAACGTTCTCGACGCGCTAATAATCAGGATAACTATCACCCTGATTTTGCAGCAAAAAAAGGACGCAAAACAATAACCAAGAAAGGCAAGCCAATCAAAGGGAAACGCAAATGGAATAAGTCTCAAACTTACTTAAAAACGGCTCTTAAAAAACAAGAGCTAGAACGGAAAAAAACTGCTTATGCCAAATCTCAAAATCGTAGAATTGTCAATGAGATTTTACGGCATGGTAAAAATATCAAAGCTGAAAACGTCTCTGTTAAAGGATGGCAGAAACGTTATGGTAAAGCTATTGGAGCAAAGTCTCCAGGTTTTGTGCAAGCGGAGTTGCGACGCAAGGCTGAAAGTGCTGGTGGCGCATTCCAAAAATTCTCGACCAGAAAAACTGCATTATCCCAAACTCATTTGAATGGAGAACGTATCAAGAAGTCTCTATCTCAAAGAATACATTACGACTTAACTGGGGCAATAATGCACAGAGATTTATTCTCTGCTTTTTTGGCGAGACATATTAATGACGAAGATAACTTGCTGTTGCAATCTGCTCGAAAAGAGTGGAAAAGGCTGGAGTCAGTCTTAGAGTCGGCATGGCAAGAATTTCAGAAAAACTGCGAACAAGTAGGCGCGTCCGAAAGTAGGCAAGGTCATTTTTCCTCAGAGCAGTTCGACTTGAAGTTAGGAAGCATTAGCCAGATAAGCTGTATAGAGCTAAAAGCTAATGTGAACTCCTAGCCTGAATCCCCTAAATTCTATTTAGGGGAGAGGCTCAATGTCTTTAAGGATGTACTGAGAAAATCTTTATTGGGGCAGGTATATGAATGTAATGTTAGCCATCTCGTATCTCTACAGCCAGAATAAATCCAGTAGAAAGACATTTCTAGAAGTTTTTGGTCATGCGCGCTAAGGTAAATCTTTTTTTAAGTTGGTCTGGTGATTCCAGTAGACTGATAGCTGAAATTCTCAAAGAATGGCTGTTCACAGTTTCTAGTGAACTAGATATTTTTTTTACTCCAGATGGGATCGAAGCTGGCAGGCGATGGTCTAGCGAACTTGCTCAAAAGCTTCAAGACTGTGAAATTGGTATTTTTGTCTATACTCGGCAGAATCTAGACAGCCTTTGGATGGCTTTTGAAGCCGGTGCTCTTTCAAAAAGCATAGAAACAGGACGAGTTATTCCTTTGATATTTGGGGAACCTGAACTTAAGCTCAAACAACCACTTGCTCAATTTCAAGCAAAACGCTTTTCAGAAAAGGGGATCTTAGAAACTTTAGAAGCTGTTAATAATTGTTTAAGCAACAAGAAGACAAAGGAGGAAATAAAAGCATTTTTGGGTTTCACTTGGTCAACCTTAGACACAAAAGTCACTCAAGTCTTGGAGAAAGAACTCAACTCAGACAAAGAGCCTGGTGATAGAGATGTTAGCGAAATTTTGAATAACTTGTATACTTTAATCCGTACATCTCCTGTCTATAGCCCAGACTTTGCCAAAGATATTTCTGAATTGGTGGAGCAGGTAAAAACAACTAATCGCGGAAGCTACTTATTTATAGACGGGGAGAAGCCTGCCTTTGCTGCACTCATTGCTGCCACTAAGCGAGCAAAAAAGTATATACGTTCTACTCGATTCTCTCCAATGCCTATTAGTGGTAATCAAGACGATTATGGTACAGCCATATGCGACAGGGTAGTTCCAAAAAGCAGCTCAAATAATTGCGTTGAGCGATATACGCGAATTATTGCAGTTAATGATGAAGAAAAATTGAGAGATATAGACGGGTACTTGGATCAATTTCCAGGATGTCGATTTGACCTATATTTAACAAAAAGAACAAACTCTTTTGAAATGGTAATTATAGATGAAGAAGAACTATTTATTCATTTCTATGATCAAGGACAAGTGATTAATTCAACTCTTCATATAGTAGGCTCAGAAGTTACTAGAAATTTTATTGCTATTTATCAACAATTTCATGACCTTAAATACAATCCCGATATACTTAAAATTGACTTTGAGTATATGAAGAAAAATATGGTTGCAGATTGGAAGGAAAAAGTCAGAGATTTTTTTAAGTCAAGCTCATGAAATTCTTCAAGATTTTACCTGTCATAGTTGAGCTAACAAGCGGCTGCACTCGGAACGGATCGTTACTCTATCGGTTATGATGCAAAGTGCGTCGCCGTCCGGTGAGCCGCCAGCCGTTATACGGCTTAATCCTCGGTGGGATTTAATTAATATCATGTCTCAGCGCTTGTGTTGGAAATGTTCTCTAATCCCCACCGTATGATTGCTTCAAGCACAGGAGCTAGTTTTCGACCACGTTCTGTAAGAGAGTAGCTCATCCGCTGAGAGTGTGAACCATAAGGTTGCTTCATTATTAACCCGAATTGTTCAAGCCGTTTGAGGCGGTTAGCCAGAATGTTCGTTGATATTTTTTCGGGGGATTGTAGAAACTCCTCAAATTTTTGCTTGTCAAAGAAAAGCATATCCCGTATGACCAGCAGAGTCCAACGATCGCCAATTTCATCCAACGTACAGGCAATAGGACAAGCAGATCGTCTATCCCAATCCATCTCACTTTCAGAGGTCACAGCTTCAACCTTCCTGACTTGACTTGCATCTTACAAGCTAGGATAATACGCTTATCTTCACTTGCAAAATGCAAGTCAAAATATATGAACAAAAGAGTATTGCAGACTGTGCTGGCTATTCTAGGGTTAATCCCGATTCTGACAGGTGGGCTAGATTTCTTCTTGGGCGCACGTTCATTGCACGTTGTTGGAAGTTTGATGCCACTTGACGCTGTAAATGATGTTGTACTCGATAGTCAAATTCGCTTTCTTGCTGCAATTTGGCTTGGTGTCGGGATTATTTTGTATTGGGTCATCCCTTCAATTGACAGACAGACGACATTATTCCGCCTGTTGATGGGTGGGATCTTTCTAGGGGGTATTGGGCGGATGTCCTCTGCTATCTTAGTTGGTATTCCGCCTGTTCAGTTCCTAGCAGTGATTGTGCTTGAGCTAGTTGGTGTACCAATACTGATTTTGTGGCAGTCAACGCTTTCAAAGTCAAATAACCCAACTGAGCGTTTTGTCGTCCATGAAACACCAAAATAATTACGTAGCAACTTGAGCCGTATAACAATTGCTTATAAAAGAGATCGCTCTACCCGAATTCAGATTACACCCGAAACCCCATCCGATAGACTATGACAGATGATAGCAATAGCCCAGAGTTCAGCGTTAGACCTAAGCTAAAATAGATAAGCAACGTTGAAATGAGGTTAAGCCAATGACAGTTAATCAACTCCTCTACACTAAAGAAGAATTTGCTCGGCGGGGCAACGAGATTTATGAATCTCAGGTGCGTCCCCAAGTTGAGGAAGGAAATCATGGGAAGATTGTGGCGATCGATATCGAGACAGGAATGTTTGAGCTTGCCAAAGACACGATAACCGCTTCTAATCGATTACTTGAGCGGAATCCTGATGCTCAAATCTGGCGTGTCCGAATTGGACATAAAGGTGTCCATCGCTTTGGTGTAGGTCGCCTTCTTTAACTTTGAAGACTCGTGTCGCCGCTAAACAAGACCGTTAACAATTTCTGATAAGAGCGTTAGCAAAGCTTAACGAAGTTATCGCCCTTTTGGGAACTTCCCTAATCCTCGGCACTGCCAACCCTATAGCTTTAGGTTTAGCCATCATTGGTTCACAGCTTCCCGATTTAGACACTACAACTTCAACCATTGGCTTGTACTTTCGTTGAGTGTAAAATCTGCTTTCCTCTCAGTAGTCGGATTGAAGAGTTGTATAAAATAATAAGTGAAGATAATTAGAGCAAAAAGGCTCTATAGACACCAAGCTGGTGAATGGTCAATTATTGGAGATAATTCAACATATTATTATTAATAGTGATTATTTAGTGATATTTTCGGGGTTTGGCTTAATTACAAATATCTCTTATAGTGTATATATAAATAAAAAAGGATGTAGCAGACATATTAAATTAAACGAATATGACATCCCGTTACCCTGTTAAGGGTCGAGGCTAGTCCGGTAAAGACGTTCTGAATACCAAAAAGAATTTTTTGGCGAAGACCCCTTAAGGGGTCTTTGTTATTTGGGGGTAGGTAACTTTTTACCCTTCAATAAATTGTTAGCGATGGTGAAGAATTTCACTTTCTGGATTTTACCGATGCCATCATATTTTGGATAGGCACTCATTACATGAAGTCTAAACTTTTTCTTTTCTCTGAATACTGTAAAAGCCACAAAATAATCCACCTCAACACCTTTTGAATCGAGGACTTTAACGGCTGCATAGTTTCCATACCCAGCATGAATGACTAAAGTTGTTTGCTCACCCAGAGCCTTGATGATGTCAGGTAACTGCTTTGAAAGTTGGTATCTCTCAATATTAAATGGTCTAGATTCTTTCGGCGCACGATACATCAATAATTCTGATTGCTCATCCGTCAGATCGTCTGATGCTTTAGTAAAGCAGTGAAACCCATAAGTGACGATGAATCTATAGGTTATAGGCTTATTTATATTTCTGTCGTCCAGGTATTCAACCTCGTGAGCATCTAGATGCGATAAGTCATATGTTTGACCATTGGCTATGAATTTCTTCCAGCTAGTTACTTCCTCAACTGTGTTGAATTTTTTACCCATTTAAACCTGATTCAAGATTTTTAGATATGACTTTTGTATTTTTGCCAATATAATCTCTAATCTGAGAGGTTTTGATTTAATAAGATGGTAATATAGGGCGATCGCCCGTCCCTGAACTCAAAAAAACTTATCAAAGCTTCAGATTACTAGTCTGGGTCAGTTTTACAGTGAGAAATTTTAAATAAAAAGGCGATTAGGCGATACAAAAATCCTCTTTCACAGGAGCCTTAGCCTCTTGTTGTTCGTCTACTTGTTCAAGACGGTTTTGGGCTAATTCTTCCGCTTCCACAAAATTTTCCATTAATTCAAGGGTTTTAGTGTCATTAATAAAACGATCTATGTTCCAACCCTCTCCGTTTGCGTCTGCGGTCAAGATTGGACTGACTATAGTGCCATTAACTTCAGAGACCATAATAGATTCCCCATCTGCTGCAACAGTAACAACCAGGTTGTTTTTCATTAGATGTTGGTTAAGACTATCTAAGTCTCCTTCATATTCGGAGATCATGTTCACTAATTCTTGTGCAATATCAGAATCTTTTTCATCAGGTGTAGCATCTACTGTAAATTGGGGTACTTCAATATCAGCCTTAGCTTGAATTTGGGTTTTAGCTTCTGCTGTAATTTCTGTATTTATTTCAGTTGTTATGGGTACTTCGGCATCAGGATTGTTGATTACGTCGTTGACTTGGGTTTCCACTTCAGTTTCTAGCACCATATTTTGTTGAGGTTTATTGACCTCAAGTGATGCTTGGATTGCCTCTAAATTTTTTTCTATTTGGATTAGCTGCTCTAGCATTTTGTCTAATGTTTTTTCGATCGCAGTTAATTTGTCATCAATAGATACGTTAGACTTTAACAAGTCGTCAATCGTCTTGGTTATGGGATCTGCTGCGGGTTCTGCTGAAGTAGGAGCAGGGGCGACGGGGGCATTAACAGGAGTAGGAGCAGGTACAGCAGAAAACACGGGTAGCGACGTCTCCTTATCCGCAGGTGTCCGTTCAGTTTGAGCTATATTTTGAGATTTGGGTGGAGGGATTGGAGTGGTATCGGCAATGGTGTTAGGTGACACTTGAAAAGACATTAGGTTGTCTCCCACCAAATCCATCTTGCCATCGAGGGCAATTCTCTTTTCTTGAATGAGTTTCATCTGCTCACCGATTTTCTGCAATCTAGCTTCATGAATACCTTTAGGGATACCGTTCATGAAGTTGCCGATGATATTTAGAGTGTCACCACATAATTGAATCGGATTAATTTCTCCTCTCGACATATCTTTAAGTGCTTTACCCAGCATTTGATTGAAGTTGCCTACCGCCTGAAGGTTTTGACTAATGCCTTTAAGATTCTGGGCAGCTGTCTGATTGTGCATGGGTTCAACTAGGGGAGTAACGGGTATAGGTGCAACAACAGCGACTTTATTGACTACTGGTTTTGACTCTGACTTCATCGCCGCGTAGGGGTTCTGGTTTACAACAGGGGCTACAGGGACTACGTTTGGATCTGTCATGCTGGGAATAGATGGAATTGCCTGAGTTGTCACGGTAGGGGCTACTGGAGGAAATGCTCCTATGCTCCCATTTGTCCCCATCGCTGTAAAGGTGTCTGAAACAGGGTTTGGTGCAGTTTGAACAGGAGCAACGGGAGTAACAGAAATTTGATTGGCTTGAGCCATTTGTTGAGCCAGTATTTCCACTTTCGACATACCTGGTTGAAACGCTGCTGGTTGAACGGAATTAATGGGAATGGGGTTAGGGATTCCTTGACCCATGGGCGCAACAATAGGAATAGGAGGGATGGGAGGAGTCGCTGCCACAAGAGGTTGGACAATGATACCTAAACTAGTGGCAATGCGATTGGAAACCACATCGGGACGGTAATAGGTTAATTGTTCTTGGCTAGCCTTTGTACCTTGGATTCCTGAATCTTTGACTAGGAAGTAGCTAGTACTGGTTTTATCCCCAATTGTTGCGGTGAGTTCTTGGACTGAGCTTTGGTCTTTCAATTGCTGCTCTTTATTGCCAAAGGTGATGCGGGGATAGCTAGAACTTTGAGCGGAATAGGCATCTGCCATTTTCTGTGCGGTAGCTTGATAGACTTCGGGGCTATACATGCCCTCGTTTTGGCACTGTTGAACTGAGGCTTCTAAAATGCTTTTAACGTAGTTGATTTGATTAGGGTCTTGAATACGATTGTTGGGTTTTTTAGTGTATGCCATAATTTTGAATGTTTTAAATTAGTCTGAGTATTGGCTGATATTAATTGGACTTGAATAAAAGGCTTATAGCTTAAAGCTTGGAGCTTAAAGCTTGATCAAAAGCTATTTAAATACTATATTTCTAGCTGTTTTGCGCTATTTTTAGCTTCCGAATCCGTAAACTGGACATTAGCTACGATATTCTGCTTTTTTGAGCTTACTTTTGCATTTTGCCTATTTTGGCTGTGTCTATTCTTTAATGAAGCAAGTAGAGATTTGTTAGAGCTTTGTACTTGGGCTTGATCTTGACGACGAGCCTTACTAACCTGTTTTTTAGGGCTTTGGGGCATTTCCTTAACAGGAACTACAATTGAACCTGGTTTGATATAGAGGTCAACACTCGTACCGCTCTCAAATACTTGACCTTGAAAACTGGCGTTGATTGGCAGTTTGCTAGATTCTCTGGCAAACATAGCCAAACAATAGTAGTTACCATCCCCAGGATTTTGCATGTAGACTATGGGATCGCCATGTCGATCTGATGCAGGGTCATTAAAAGAGGTTACGGTAAAGTTAAGTTCTCGACCTTGGTAATGGACAGAGCTAAAGTCATGCTGAGCGTAGGCATTTTTATCTTTACCGAGTAACTTGACCTGACTTATTTCTTGTCCCAGGGCTTTAGTAATCCGCTCTGGCAAAATAGAAAATGTTAAAGAGGCT
>JBDKJC010000098.1:0-8278 GCA_039796815.1 Cyanobacteriota bacterium
AGCTTCTAAATGATACAAAATCGCTTCGATCGGATCTGGTGTTTCAATAGGATAATGCTGTTGTTCGTACACTTCCACCAAAGTTGTTAATATTTCTAGGCGATCGCATTCTGGAGAATTTATTTCTGCATCAAATAATTTCTCAATTTCTTCTAGTGCGGTACGATAATCAGATTCTGTTCTAATTGGGCGTAATTCCATAGCCACATTCCTCTCAGATGTTTGCTGCATCTACTTGATCGTACTCTTTATGAGTTCCAATGAAGCGAATGAAGACAATATTTATGTCGTATCTTACATGAACTATCAAGCGGTAATCGTTCCCTTTGATATTAAAAACTACACGGTTGTTAGCAATAATGCTGGCATTACGATAGGTGCTTTTGATATCTGACGGACTTTTCCATGTTGTGCGAGATGCTTCATCAAACCATGCTTTGAGCGATTGTTCTGCATTGGGATGCTTTGCCCAAAAACTGCGTAAAGTGCTACGAGCAATAATTCGCATGAGATAAAGACTATTTTTAGGTTCTATCAATCGGCTTTTACACTGTCATTTTCTGTTTTTTGGCTTTCAGCTAGCTCGATCAGCGCTCGCAAACCATCTGGATTCTGTATACCCTGATTAAGAATATTGCCGAAAAGTTGCATCGCCATTTGATTATTTCTATCTTCACGTTCAGCCTTCTTTTCGTCACGTAATTCGAGAACGATATTTCCTACAAATAACTTATCTGAGCGTTGTCTCTCTTGAGAATCTTCCGATCCAATTGGACAAGCAATAAAACAGCTTTTCATAAAATTGTATGTAACAGTGCAATTGTTCTAACGAGCCATTGTACTGAAATTTTTGTAGTGTTACTTTCATATGGCAAAAAACTTCAGTTTTTTTTTAGATATCGTCATTATCAAATAGCTTAAAGAAATCGCATTTTGTAGTTGCAAAATATGATAGTAAAAAGTTTTCAATCTTGCGATCTCAACTTTAAGTAACTTAAGCAGAACTATTCGTCTAAGATGATTAGACCTAGGGAGCTTGAAGGCGAATAAACTTGTTTTCGGGAACAAAACTCTGAAATTCACCATGATCGGCAAATATCGCCAAGATTTCTAAAGGATAATCTGGTTCTATATGTAAATCAGCCCAAGGAACGGCAATCTCTAAACACTGCTCGAAAGCCACCTCGGCACGACAAGCGCGAATGTGCCATTGACCATGACTATGAGACTCTTGTAGCCAGACTGATTCAGTAACTAAGTTAATACCTAAATGATGGTGAAAATGATAGTTTAACGGTGGTTCATCGGGCAAAAGTGCGATCGGTGCAGGACTATTATGATTTGTGATTCCTGGATAGTACCAAAGTAGATGTAACTCTCCTGGAATATTTTTGCCTGGCTTAACTCCTGCTTTAAAATCCAGACGGAGATAAAAATTACGGTGATCCGACCCATAATATAGCCGTTGAACATCACTACTGCGGTGCATTGTTCCCCTAGCGCCACCCACTTCGATTCTACCTGCACGATCCCAGTCTTGTTCGTCACCAACACCATTAATAATAGGATGAATAAAGCTTTGGGGAGGGCGATCGCCTTTTATTTCATGTCTGTCTACAGGCTGATAGATTTCTTTGGGGACAGGTTCATTAAGGGCATGATAGATGGCAGCGATATGTTCGCGGAATAGCTGGTCAAACATTTCATCTTGGTTAGAAGAATGTCCTTCCCCAAACCACCAAAACCAGTCTGAACCTTCAGCTGCATATAAAGCTTCCCATACTTCAGGATTGGCTTCTTCGGTCGCTTCTGGATGTTGAGCTAAAGTTTCTCTAGCTGCGGTTAAAAGATCCCAAGCGCGGTTTTTTACAGGATCGCCGATCCAAGTGGTAAAGCTACCATCTACCCATGAGCCACTATGTAATTGCTGAGATGGTATCGTTTCCGTCGGTGGAAACTGTTGAATAAATTCTTTGACCGTTACTAACTTGATATCTTCATCACGGCTCAATCTTTCATATAAAGCCTCTAAAAACGGCATCCCGTCACGGGGATAATATTCCCAACAGTTTTCGCCATCCAGGGCAATGGTTACTAGCCAGGGTTTTTGTAGTGCTGTGTCGGGGTTATCCTGATGAGACTTTAACGAACGGGAGATCGCTTCTAGATGTCCGATCAGATCCGCTGCTGCGTGACGGGGATTCATCCCACTATAGGTAAAGCCAATTAAATCTGATAGTCGGTGATCGCGAAAGACGATCGCTAAATCTCCATGTTCTGTCTCTAGACGATAGGGACGATAAAGTAACTCAGGTTCAAAAACATTCCCCGCCTCATCACGATGGAAAAAACGCTGGATACTATGACCTAATACTGCTTCATCGGAACAAATCCATTTAAAACCCTGCTGGCTGATATAGGGCAAAATTATGGGGCTAACAGACTGTTCTGAAGGCCATAAACCAAAAGCTTCTTGTTCAAAGCGATCGAGATACATTTCCCAGGCAATACTCAAATGACGAGGGATATCTTCTGTCCAGCTAAAACGATTTTGGGGTAGAGACATATTAGGTACTGCCACTCGTCCCGCATTCGTATCCGCCAGCAAGGGCAAAATGGGGTGAGTGTAGGGAGTAGTCATAATCTCCAGTTGACCCCGATCCTGCATCTGTTTATGTTGGGGAATAATCCGCTTAATAATTGAGCGTTGTTTAGAATAAATTCTTTGGCGATCGCTTAAGGTGAAATCCTTTCCCTGCTTGAGCCAGCCAGCAATTTCAGCATCATCCCAAAACAAAGGATCGATCCAGGCTAAATTATGCCAGGCTAATAAATCGCTATAGTCTTGCTCTGTCCAATTCTCTAAACACCAAGCAGCACCATTATCTTGTCTCTGATGATACAGTTGAGCATAACGAGGATGGGGTTCAACTAAGGTATGAAAATAACCATCAAAAAAATGCTTGATGATGTACTGCTTATCCTGAATCTTTAATTGCGCTTCGGGAGTTAAAGCCAAGGCCAAATAAGGATCGATCGCTTCTCCTGAACCATAGTCTTCCAGTTGCAACATTAACGAAGGCACCAAATTTACCGTTTGATGCAGCTTGGGATAACGCTCCAACATCAACACCAGGTCTAAATAATCCTTGGTCCCGTGTAATCTAACCCAAGGTAAACGATACCGTCCCCAAGCATCCGAGTCTGCTTCTCTCGATTTATATAAAGGTTGATGTTGATGCCAGACAAAAGCTACGTAGAGAGGATGAGACATAGATTAAGCAACAAGTTAAAAAGGATAAAACCGTTTCATGAGTATGGACACTCAAGATTAATATAAATCTTTATCTCTAAGTAGTACCATAAGAGCATAACCTCAATTAAACAGCAAAAAACTTAGAGTATATAGCTTATAGCTTTTGCTCCAGTTACACACAAAAAAAAGCCAGTACTTATTCACTGGCTTGAAAGTAATTTAAGGTGAGAGACAGCGTTTTACTCGATCAAAAAGCTGATAGCTGATAGCTGACAGCTAATAGCTAGGGCGAAGCCCTTTATACTGCCTGGGGCTGTGGCTGAGGTTGCGGCTTGAACTGGAAGAGAGAATAAACAACGTTGCGACGGATATCAATCATCATCTCCAAAAACATTTCATATCCTTCTTGTTTATATTCAATTAAGGGGTCTTTTTGTCCATAACCTCTTAATCCGATTGAATCTCGTAGACCATCCATTGCCTGTAGGTGTTCTCGCCAGAGGGTGTCAATCTGTTGCAAAATAAAGAATCGTTCCGCTTGGCGCATTAACCCTGGCTGCATACTGTCAATTTGATGTTCTTTGAGATCGTAAGCCTTGCGAACTTCTTCGCAGAGGAAGTTTTTCATCTCATTCACAGTCATGTCTTCTAAATGTTCAGGTGCTACATCTTCTAGCAGATAAATAAACTCTTTAGCTTTATCAACCATCTTGTCTAGCTTCCACTCTTCAGGGGGTAACTCAGGATTAATATAGGCATCGACAATTTCACCCATCGTTTTTTCAGCATACTGAATTACCTGTTCTTTGAGGTCTAATCCTTCTAGTACACGACGACGTTCAGCATAAATAGCTCGACGCTGGTTGTTCATCACCTCGTCATATTCAAATACCTGCTTACGAGTATCGTAATAGAAAGTCTCGACTTTTTTTTGCGCTCCTTCTAGAGAGTTGGTGAGCATTTTAGATTCAATGGGCATATCGTCTTCCACCCGCATCATATTCATCAGTTTTTCTACGCGATCGCCACCAAAGATCCGCAGCAGGTTATCCTGTAAACTGAGGAAAAATCTAGTTGAACCAGGGTCGCCCTGTCTACCCGCACGACCGCGCAACTGGTTATCTACTCGACGAGATTCATGACGCTCAGTCCCAATTACATGAAGTCCACCATTAGCAACCACTTCATTATGTTCGGCTTTGGTAAACACTTCATACTCTTTAAGCACCATCTTGTAAGCTTCTCTAAGCTTCAGCAGCACAGGATCTTCTACAGGAGCATTTTCCGAAGCCACAGCAATTTTTTCTTCGGCATCTAGTTCTGGTAAGCTTTGCTCTCCATATTGTTGAACGGCAAATTTTACCGTTTCCTTAAGAAAATTTTGGGCCTGTGATGATAGTTCAGTCGGGAAGATTTGGGGCGAGGCTTTCCAGGTTTTTGCTTTCTTACCACTGCCACTGGCGTTACCAAAACCTTTAGGAGTATCTTTACTCAAATTAAGTCCTGGCACTCCTGCCATGAAATCGTCGTCTTCAGGAGCAACTATTTTAGGCATTAAATACTCTCTAAGTTTGAGCCTTGCCATGTAATCAGCGTTACCACCCAAAATAATATCCGTACCACGACCAGCCATATTAGTGGCAATGGTTACAGCCGTTTTGCGACCTGCTTGGGCGACAATTTCTGATTCCCGTTCGACGTTTTCTGGTTTTGCATTGAGCAAATTATGTTCAATGCCTTTTTCCTGCAATAATTTAGAAATTAACTCGGATTTCTCCACACTAGTAGTACCTACGAGTACGGGGCGACCCTTTTCGTGCATATTGGCAGAATCTTCTGCTACCGCCTGCCATTTACCGATTTCTTGTTTAAATACAACATCAGCTAAATCGGCACGTTTAGAAGACAAGTTAGTTGGGATAATGGTTACCTGAAGCTTATAGACTTTCTCGAACTCAGTTTCCTCAGTTTTAGCTGTACCAGTCATTCCTGCCAAAGTAGGATAAAGCAAGAAAAAGTTTTGGTAAGTGATACTGGCTAGGGTTTGAGTCTCTTTTTGGATTGGCACACCTTCTTTAGCTTCAATCGCCTGATGTAGACCATCACTCCAGCGTCTGCCTGCTAGTACCCGTCCTGTAAACTCATCGACGATCACAATCTCGTCGTTACGCACCATGTAATTAACGTCTTTAGTAAAGAGTTCTTTAGCTTTAACCGCATTAGAAATATAGTGCGCCCACGGATTTTCAGGGTCGTATAGGTCACTTACCCCGAGGATTTCTTCCGCACGCGCAAAACCTTCGTCGGTCATCAAAACATTACGAGCTTTCTCATCTACTTCGTAATCACCAACGCCCTCACTACCATTTAATTCTTCATCATAATTTTCTTGCTGTTTAACTAGCTGGGCTGCTATTTGAGATGCCTGAAGATATTTTTCGGTTGGGCGTTCAACCTGCCCTGAAATAATTAAAGGAGTTCTGGCTTCATCAATTAGTACCGAATCAACCTCATCAATTACACAGTAGTTAAAAGGACGCTGTACCACTTCTTCCATCGAAACAGCCATATTATCCCGCAGATAATCAAAGCCTAGCTCACTGTTAGTAGTGTAAGTAATATCACAAGCGTAGTTTTTTCTTCTCTCAGGAGGACTCATGCCCGACTGAATCAAACCAACAGATAAGCCTAAAAAACGATGAACCTGCCCCATCCATTCCGCGTCTCTACGAGCAAGATAATCGTTAACGGTGACGACATGAACTCCTTTACCTGTCAGACCATTGAGATAAGCAGGCAAGGTACAGACCAGGGTTTTACCTTCCCCAGTTTTCATCTCGGCAATCTGACCTTTGTGTAATACTATGCCTCCGAGCAACTGCACATCATAGTGGCGCATTCCTAAAACACGAATTGCTGCTTCTCTAACTACAGCAAAAGCTTCGGGCAAAATATCATCAAGAATCTCTTTGATTTCATCGTCGTTTTTCCCCTTGGCCAACTGTTCGCGAAATTCGTCCGTTTTGGCTTTTAAATCATCGTCAGCTAGATTTTTGATGTCTTCTTCAATCAGATTGATTTCTGCCACCAAAGGCTGAAATTTCTTTAATTTACGTGCATTGGGGTCACCCAACAGTCTTTTCAGCATAGTAATTTTTATGTACGATCCGTATTCCTAATTGATTTATATTTGCTTTCTAATCTTTGATGACCTAGTTAGAACGCAATATTTAATAACTCGTAATAATTCTATCATTTGCCTCTTGCCAACGACTTTTTTCAGTGAACAGTGAACAATGAACAATGAACAATAAAATTTAGCTCAAAGGAAAATTGTCTCTCAAAACCCGATAAATACTAAAAAATACTAAAAAGGATTAAAAAAGTAAATCAAATTTTAGTGGTTGTGGATTTAACGACTCTGATTAGACAGAAAAAGCAGATTAGAGCGATCGGATTTGATGATGCTCCTTTTAAGCGTCACCAGCAGTCCCAGGTAAATATAGCAGGTGTCATTTGCACGAACACTCGTTTTGAAGGAATGGTATGGGGAGGAGTGGATGCTGATGGTAGTGATGCAACCGAAACAATTTGTCGGCTTTTACTAGGCAAGAAATTTTTACCTCAGCTACATTTAGTTTTGCTTGACGGGATTGGCTTTGGCGGGTTTAACCTGGTCGACTTGCCTCAACTAGCTGAAAGATTGAAGCTTCCCTGTGTGGCAGTGATGAGAAAATTGCCAAATCTTGAAAAAATGAAGCGAGCGATGTCTAACTTACCTAACTATGAAGAAAGACTAATCGTCCTGCAACGGGCAGGCAACATTTATGCTGCTGCGCCATTTTTTTTTCAAGTCTGTGGTGAACAGCCAGAGGTGATTGCACAAGCTTTAATTCAATTGACCGACCGTGGTAAAGTGCCAGAAGCGCTAAGATTAGCTCATTTAGTAGGTGCCGCAGTCATTAATGGAGAAAGCAGTTCACAAGCATAGTAATTATTGAAGATAGCTATCATAACTTTTAATAGATGAATGTAATTAAATAAAGTTGGACAATTTAATTTTGTTTAATTTGTTTTATTTTGCCCATTTCTGATTTTGACTCACTATAAACATAAGTAAATAGCTCCCATGAACAAGATAAGTAGTAAAAATCAGGTAGTTCAATTTCTCTGCCAACCTCAAGGAGGTAAAGCGTATTTATTAAATGCTCTAAATTCCAATTCGGAGCAAGTTTTTATGGAAGCTTTACACAACATCATTGATGCGATGAACCAAGATCTGGCATCTAGCCTCGCCAAGAAATTGTAGATTCTCGCCCAACTCTTCTAGACTAGGTATATACTTACGAGTTTATATTTCTTAATATGGCTAGAGATTTACGGGGATTTATTGAAATTTTAGAATCTAAGGGTCAGCTACGGCGCATTTCCACACTGGTCGATCCCGAACTAGAAATTGCTGAAATTTCTAATCGCCTGCTACAGGCAGGAGGTCCTGGTTTATTGTTTGAAAACGTTAAAGGCTCGCCCTTTGCCGTGGCAGTTAATCTCATGGGGACTGTAGAGCGGATCTGCTGGTCGATGAACATGGAAGCCCCAGAAGAGTTAGAAACCTTGGGTTCTAAACTAGCTATGTTACAACAGCCCAAGCCACCTAAGAAAATTAAGCAAGCGGTAGATTTTGGCAAGGTACTATTTGATGTTTTAAAAGCCAAGCCAGGCAGAGACTTTTTCCCCCCTTGCCAGCAAATAGTGATCGAAGGTGAGGATGTCGATCTTAATCAAGTGCCGATGATTCGTCCTTATGTGGGTGATGCGGGGAAAATAATCACGCTGGGTTTAGTTATTACAAAAGATGTAGAAACGGGTACGCCTAACGTTGGTGTATATCGTCTTCAGCTACAGTCCAAAAATACCATGACCGTTCATTGGCTTTCGGTGCGGGGTGGTGCAAGACATCTTAGAAAAGCAGCCGAAGCAGGAAAAAAACTGGAAATTGCGATCGCCCTAGGAGTCGATCCG
>JBDKJC010000099.1:0-8272 GCA_039796815.1 Cyanobacteriota bacterium
TAAAGCATCATTTATTTTTTGAAGATTTTTGGGCGAGATTACTCCACGATATTGGATAAATCGCCGAGTATAATCAACTGGTCTTGTCTGTAGGCAATCGGCAATTGATTTTTTGTTCAATCCATTGGTCTTATTACCAATTAAAGTAATATTGGTTAAAATTCTACTTTTTTTTTCTGACCATTCTGTAAGTGGTACAACTTGAATAACGCTCAGTCTAGCGTTGTAAATATCATTGGTAACGACGACACAAGGACGAATTTTGCCAGTTTCCGAACCTTTAGTAGGATTGAGATTAAAATCCGCCACCATCCCTTTTTTTGGTCTGAATTCTAAAAGTTGCTTTTGTGTAGGAATCTGATTATTCAAAACACACTGTATCTAGACATGAGTTAGCTGCATCATTAGTTAGTTCTTGTAGCTCAACATCATTCTCATAAACTTCTTGATAAAGTTTGGCAGAACTAATCAAGGCTTCGTCCTTGATGATTTTATTTAATCTAGATATTGCGTCAGCGACAATCGCCGATTTACTGGGATAGCCAAAAGCTTGATAATTGCTAACAAACTCAGCATTAGTTTTATCCAAACTGATTTTTATTTGTGGCATTTCTCTGTTTTTAAATTCTGTATTTTAATTATAGCTAGTTTTCTAGGCTGATTTTAGCCTAAAAAATAAGGCTATTATATAGGCACGATCGTTATTTAAGTAACTCCTGAAACCAAAAAGATGCTTTAACTACAACTAAATGTATGCTGCTTCTAATGCTGCTGTATCCTCAAACATTTTATAAGAACTTATGCGCTCGTTCTTTATCTGACATACTAAAGACCATTCACTTTTAAATAGTTTATTAGTCTTGCTAACGCGATGCTGCATATAGCCATAAGCAAAAACAAAGTCTTCTGAAAATGCCCATTTATGTATTTCAAAAGCCTCTGTATTAAATAAATCCGATAAAGTATTGACAAACTTTTCAACTCCTTTTTTCCCCTCAAATCGACCGTAAATTGGAACTGATTTTGGTCCTTGAGCTTCAAAAACTACATCCTCGTTTACTGTATCTAGAGCTTTAGCCAAATTGCCTTGTGCGATCGCTAAAAAAAATTGTTCTACGGGATTAGACATATAAAAGCAGAATTATTAAGATTAGACAGTTACTTATTTTAACCCAAGGCGATCGCGTAAAACCAGTTGAAATTGGATTTATTAGCTTGATGGCCAAGTAATTTGTGACTTTTGCCCAATTTTTTATTCAAAGGTTATCGTGTTAATTGGATTGAGCGGTAGAGTAAAAACATAGTAAATAACCCCTGCCCCCAATAGCGTTATGGTCAAACTAAAAATTAATACCCAGCGATCTGCTGGTTCGTAGGTATCTTCGTCTATGTCTCGGCGAACAGCGGAGTAATGATAAGTTGAAAGTATAACTGTGGCAAGTCCTACCAAGGAAAATATCAATCCTAACTTCCAACCGTTCCCAGGAGTATTAGTTATAGGTGGATTTAAAAGACGCAGACGTACAATAACAACACCAAAGCCCATCAAAGCAATTGCTGTGCGCATCCATGCTAAATAAGTACGCTCGTTTGCTAAGTGATCTCTCACACGAGCAGAACTTCGGCGTTGGGATTTGTCTGAACTCACTACACTACATCTATTTCTTTCATATTTAAAAAGCTAACTCGCTAATTAACGATTATTAGCTGATGAGCTGACTAAATCTTGCTTAGCTTGTTCAAAGCATTTAATTTGACGCGGTTCGAGATACACATTCTGTTCTGTAGTTAGATCGAGGCGGGCAAATTCTTCTCGGTTTAAATGCACTGTGAGGGAAGAGCGATCGCCTAAAATTAATTCTAATTGAACTTGCCAGCCTAAATGAATGATTCGTTGAACTTTTGCTAAAACGCTATTTCTTTGCGGAGTTGCAAAAACTTCAAAATCGTGAGGACGAACAAAAAGGCGTGTGGCAGGATTAGCTTCATTGGCACGATCGAAGATTGGGCTAGTGTTAGATAGAACATTTACTTCGCCGACAAAGCTCATGACAAAAGGATTGGCAGGATGCTCGTAGACTTCTGCGGGAGTGCCAATTTGCTCAATTTTTCCATGGTTCATCACCACAATTTTGTCAGCTACAGCCATTGCTTCTTCGCGATCGTGGGTGACAAAAATACTGGTTAAATGTACTTCATCGTGGAGACGGCGTAACCAGTTGCGCAATTCTTGTCTGACTTTGGCATCTAAAGCGCCAAAAGGTTCGTCGAGGAGTAAAACTTCTGGCTGTACCGCTAAAGCACGGGCAAGAGCAACACGCTGTCTTTGCCCACCAGAAAGCTGACCAGGATAGCGATCGCCAAAACCTTCTAGCTGAATTAATTCTAATAGTTCGTTAACTCTTTGTTTGATTACTTTACGTGGTTTTTTACGAATATCTAGCCCAAAGGAAATATTTTGTCTGACTGTTAAATGTTTGAAGAGAGCATAGTGTTGAAACACAAAACCGATATTGCGTTTTCGGATATCAAGATTAGTGGTATCGCGATCGTTGATTGTAACTCTGCCTCGATCGGGAGGTTCTAAACCAGCGATCGCTCTGAGTAAGGTAGATTTACCAGAACCAGAAGGGCCGAGTAGGGCAACCAAAGTTCCTGGTTCGACGTTTAAATTAATATCCTCTAAAGCTTGAAAGTTACCAAATTTCTTCGAGACTTGAGCGATCGTGATACTCATAATAGTTAGTTGCTAAGTGATAGCTAGTAATAATTGTTAATGACGAGTTTTGGTTTCGAGTATTTCTTTGAAAATCAAAGTCAATACCGCTAATGAGGCTAAAATCGCTGCTGCACCAAAAGCAGATTCCGCCTGATAGTTTTTATAAGCCTGTTCGACAAATATCGGTAAAGTAGCTGTTTTTCCCAGAATACTGCCAGATACTACCGATACAGCTCCAAATTCCCCCATAGCTCTAGCGTTGGTTAGTAGAACACCGTAAAGTAGACCCCAGCGAATATTCGGTAGGGTAACGCGAGAAAAAACTTGCCAATCACTTGCGCCTAAAGTGCGGGCAGCAGTTTCTTGCTCTTCGCCAATTTCTTCGAGGATCGGAATGACTTCGCGGGCAACAAAAGGTAGGGTGACAAAGGCAACCGCCAGGACAATTCCAGGAATAGCAAACAAGACTTTAATGTTTAAACTTTCTAGTAGATTACCTAGCCAGCCATTTTTGCCATAAAGCAGCACGATAGTTAAACCAGCGACAACGGGAGAAATCGAAAATGGTAGGTCGATCGCACTGAGTAATAAAGTCCGACCGCGAAACTGATTGCGCCCAATTACCCAAGCAGCACAAAGACCAAAAATCGTGTTAATTGGCACGGCGATCGCTGTAACAATTAAAGTTAAAATAGTAGCCTGCCAAAAGTCTCTTTGATTAATCGAGGTTAAAAAGGCATTAAATCCCAGATGAAAAGCTTCATAAAAAATGGCGATCGCTGGTATAAGTAATAGCAGTGCCAGATAAAGTAAGGCGATCGGCAGTAAGAGGTTAGATATTTTTAGTTTAGCGAGCATAACGGCGACTCCACTGTTGTAAAAGATTGATGAGTAATAAGAGTACTAAGGAAACCAACAGCAGCACCGTACCAATGACTGTTGCCCCAGTGTAGTCATATTGTTCTAATTTTTGGAACACCAAAACAGGAGCAATTAAATCTTTGAAAGGAATGCCCGATGCTACTAGTACTACTGAACCATATTCCCCTACTGCTCGGGAAAAACCCAAAGCCATGCCAGTTAAAATTGGCGGAATTAGAGGTGGTAAAATAACCCGCCAAAACGTTTGTGAATCCGATGCGCCTAAAGACCAAGCAGCCTGTTCAATTTCTGGTTCGAGTTCGAGTAAGACTGGCTGTAAAGTACGGACAATAAAAGGCAGAGAAATAAACAGCATGGCGATGAATACCCCCAGCCTGGTAAAAGCAATTTTGATGCCCATAGGTGCAACCAGTTGTCCGATCCAGCCGTTATGACTGTAAAGGGTGGCTAAAATCACACCAGCCACGGAAGTTGGTAGAGCAAAGGGAATATCGATCGCTGCATCGATAATTTTTTTACCAGGAAATTGATAGCGGACTAAAACCCAAGCAATTAGAGTTCCCATCATGCCGTTGAGCAAACCCGCAGCTAAAGCCGTAACAAAGGTAACTTCATAAGCCGAGAGGGCAACAGGATCGGTAGCAATCCGCCAAAATTCACTAGTGCCAATGGTTAAAGACTTAACGATTAAGGCAGCTAGGGGGAAGAGTAATATTAAGCTTAAATAGCCGATAGTTACTACCCAAGGTAGTGAAATTCTACTGGACTTAGTTTGAGGCTTGCGTCTTAATTGTGCTTCGAGATGAGAGATAAAACTGGTCATTGTGCGATCGATACTAAAAAATTACTTTTAAAAGCTTTACCAAAAAAGCTTTTAGCTATTAGCTTTTAGACTTTAGCTCTAAAAATTACTGAGATGAGATTGCTAAATATTTTTGGACTCCAAGATCCTGCCAGCAAGCAATTGTTAAGGATAAATTTTCAAATGTTCCGTAAGCTTCTACTAAATGCCAGTCAGAGCTATCTCCATTAAGTCCTGACAACTTGGAAATAATTTTTAAATCCACCGTCATCACCTTGGCTATATCCAATAGCGTCAACTGGTCAAAATTTTGCTGAGGCGTTTGGAGAGCTAATTTAATCTTGAAAAGTTTAATCTTGCTGCGGTAGTCTTGTAGAGTCAATTTTTGGTTTTTCATCATTGCACCTGAATATTTTTAAGAGAATTGACACTAAAAATTATTTTTGGTTTATTTTGTTCATCATCTTGTCAAACGCTGCACCATCATCAAAAAATTGCTTCTGGATTTTATCCCAACCGCCTAAATCTTCGACGGTAAATAGTTTTTTAATGGTTGGATATTGTTGAGCAAATTCTTGATTCACTTTGGGATCGATCGGTCGAAAACCAACTTTGGCAAACTCTTGCTGTGCTTCAGGAGTGAACAGAAATTCGCTAAAAGCTTGAGCAACTTTTCTCGTGCCGTGTTTATCAACATTGGCATCGACTACCGCAACGGGACTATCAATGGAAATGTTGTAATCCGTAGGAATAACGTAAGGTAGCTCCTCACCTTTTTGTTTGGCGAGTAAAACTTCATTTTCATAGTTCACTAAGACATTGCCCTGTTGCTGTTGATAAAAGACATCAGTCGATTCGCGGGCATCTTCAGGTAAGACGGGAACATTAGCAAAAACTTTTTCGGTAAAGGCTTCTGCTGCTTGTTCGCTTCCCCCCGCCTGGGTGACAGAACCCCAAAGAGCTAGATAATTCCACCTTGCACCACCTGATGTTTTCGGGTTGGCAGTAATCACCTCGATACCATCGTTGGTTAAATCCTTCCATTTAGATACTTTGACGCTATCATCTCGCTTGACGAGGGCTGCCACCGATTTATAGGCGATCGATTTATTGGGTAATTCTGCTTCCCAATTGGGTTGGATTAATCCTGCTTCTTCAATTTTTTGGGTGTCTAGAGCTAATGCTAAGGCGACAACATCTGCTTCCAGACCATCAATAACCGCACGAGTTTGCGAACCAGAACCGCCATAACTCTGTTCAAAAATTACATCCTGTCCAGTTTTAGCTTTCCACTGTTCGACAAACTTAGGAATAATTTTTTCGTAAGCACTTTGAGTAACAGCGTAAGAAACCAAGGTTAACTCGACTTCTTCTGCTTGCTGAGCTTGTGCTTGACCATTCTGGCTAGCTTGCTCTTGAGAAGAACAACTAGCGATCACGCCACTAGCAATCAATCCTGCCAACATCCAACCGATAAATTGCTTACGTTTAAACATTAATTTAAGATTTTTAAGATTTAGATTTACTTTATTTGAGTTTTAATCTTAATCGAATTTAAAATGAATTGCAATACATCTTAGATTGTTTTTGTAATGAAAAGCAAAAAGTCTTCAAAAATAAGCGATCGCCCAGTAAACAAAATTACCTGAAAGGCGATCGCTCTAAGTAAGATAATTAGGTAAGAACCAAATTAGAAATTAAACTAATGCCAGGAGAAACCAGCCTCAGTAAATTGCTGCAATCTATGCAGCCAATCCTTTCCCCAAGAGAATATGTTTTTTGCTGCATTGGTGAGCAAGATAATCGCTATGCTCAACTTAATCCCATTGGTCAATTTCGAGAGCGTGAGGGAATAACACTAATTGTGGAGCGATCGCAGGCTGATGCAGCTAGTTTGCCTTATACCTCAGTCTTTTCGATGATTACTCTTTCGATCCACTCTAGTCTAGAAGCAGTTGGTTTTCTCGCTGCGATTACTAGTAAATTAGCCGAACACAATATTAGCGTTAATCCTGTTTCAGCTTATTATCACGATCATTTGTTTGTCTCTGTTTCACGCACCAAACAAGCATTGATGCTACTTCAAGAATTTTCCAAGCGATCTCCTTAAATAAACATGAGTTCCAATACTGTTCGGTTCAACAGTGAACTTACTTACTGATTACTGATTACTGATTACTGATTACTGATTACTTATTACTTATTACTTATTTATTCTCCTTGGGGAAAACGCTCCCATAAATCTGTCCCTTGTCTAAGACTTTGATGAGCGCCATTACCTAGAATCAAGTGATCTAGCAACGGGATATCTAGATATTGTGAACCCTGTAATAATTGTTCAGTTAAATAAATATCTTCAGGAGAAGGGTCTAGACTTCCAGATGGATGATTATGAGCAATAATTAGCTTGGTTGCTCCTTGACGTACAGTTTCGCGAAAGATTTCACGAGGATGTATTAGGGTTTCTGTAGCTGTACCAATAGTTAAAATTTTAGTCGCCAATAAACAATTTTTGACATCTAGCATTAAGACCGCAAAACGTTCTTGATTCTGCCACATCAAGTCATTACTCAATACTGCCGCTGCGGATGCAGGACTATCCACGGCAACTCGTTCATTTGGTTTAAAGATAAAGGTGCGTTTGCCTAATTCCACCGCAGCGATGATCGTAGCAGCCTTAGCAGGACCAATCCCAGGAATTCGCATCAACTCGCGAGGATTAACATCTCGTAAAACATCTAAAGGTGCGCGTCTATATTTGCCCAATTCCTGTAGTATATGCTGTGCTAAACCGATCGCTGATAAATTACCTCTGGTTTGTCCTGTACTAATTAAAATAGCAATCAGTTCTGCTTCGGAAAGATTTTTTGCTCCCACTGCCATTAATCTCTCACGGGGTCGCTCACTGACAGGTAAATCAGCAATTCTTAGGCGATAAGTCATAACAGCTGCAATAGTCATAATAGCTTTGTATGACAAATATAACCTGCGTAATACGTAAATTAAATTAGCTGCATCTAATCTTTAATTAACTCCACCGCATCTTTACCATCAAGATCGCTAAAGTAGACTTTGACTTTTTCTTCGGAAGCTGTCGGCAATTCTTTACCTATAAAGTCAGGATGTATGGGGAGTTCGCGATGTCCCCTGTCAACTAATACCGCTAACCTGATTGATTCTGGTCTACCATACTCCGTAACAGCATTAAGAGCAGCACGAATAGTTCTACCCTTATAGATGACATCATCTACTAACACTACAGTTTTACCTGTCAAATCAATAGGAATCTTGGTTTTAGCAGGAATGCGCGTCCGAATTTTATCTAAATCATCACGATAGAAAGTAACATCGATCGCACCCACGGCAACAGAAGTATTTTCCAAAATTTCAATTTGCTTGGCTAATAAGTGAGCGAAAGGTACACCTTTGGTATGAATACCCAATAAAATTGTTTGTGATAAATCTGCCGATTTTTCGACAATTTGAGAAGCCAAACGGTTGATCGTGCGACGAATTTCTTCAGCAGACAATATAGTAACTACTTGAGCTGACATTTATTACAGTGAGCGAACCCTTATTATTTCTATCTATTGATTATATATGCCTAATGTGAATTAAAAATGCTAGTGATTCATTTTTAGCTATAAGCACGGGGCTTTTGCCCCGAAGGGGCTGTAGCTATAAGATATAAGCTTTTTATCTTTTCTAGCTAATATTCTAAAGGCGCGTTTTAGGCAAGAATCTTCTTACCTAAAAGCCGCCGTATAAGTTCTAGGGACAGTAAATGATGACCAATCAAACTAAAACTAAACAAGTAGTAATCAATTCACCGTTAGATATGCACCTGCATTTTCGCGAAGGTGCAATGG
>JBDKJC010000100.1:0-8235 GCA_039796815.1 Cyanobacteriota bacterium
CGAATCGCCCCTACAACATTCGCCCCTACATCAGGGTTACTGCTAAATAATCCCCATAATCCTACAGGCAAATTATGGACAAGAGAAGAGATTTTGCCTTATTTGGAACAATTTAACCTAGTGGTAATTGATGAGGCCTTTATGGACTTTCTAACGCCCACTCAAGAACAAAGCTTGATTCCTTGGGTTGCCGAATATCCTAACTTGGTTATTTTACGCTCTTTGACTAAGTTTTATAGTTTGCCTGGGCTACGGATTGGTTATGCGATCGCCCATCCCGATCGATTAAAAAAATGGCAACAATGGCGCGATCCTTGGTCAGTTAATACCCTAGCAGCAGCAGCAACGGCAGCAGCCCTGCAAGACAGGAAGTTTCAACAACAAACTTGGGACTGGTTGACTCCTGCGCGATCGCGTTTATTTGAGCAGTTAAAAGCTATTCCTGGACTCAATCCTTTGGAGGGGGCAGCAAATTATCTTTTGGTCAAAACAGAAATTTCAGCAACAAAGTTACAAGAGCAACTACTCAAAAATTATCAAATTGTCATTCGCGACTGTTTAAGCTTTCCTGAATTGGGCGATCGCTATTTCCGCATTGCCGTACGTTTACCCCCAGAGAATGATCGTTTAACCGAGGCTATTGCTGCTATCGTTTTACGAGTAATCAGTAATCAGTAATTAGTAATCAGTAATTAGCATGGCGGTAGATTATGACTTAGTAGTAATTGGTAGTAGTTGGGTGGGTATTTATGCCGCACAGAAGGCAGTACAACTTCAGGCTCGTGTTGCTTTGGTGACAAGCTGTGATGATCTATTTTTGCCTAATGATGCCTTGACGATTGATACCCTCAGTAAGATTGGGAGCTGGAATGATCGATTAGCAAATAATCCTGTTACTAAAGTTTCAGCTAGAGTTTCTCTCACAGCAGCTAAAGATTATCTCAACAGAGTTACTTCGACAATCCAAACTAAGAATTCTTTGGCTAATTTAACTGCTTTAGGGGTTGATGTAATTCCTGGAAAAGGTGAGTTTTGTCGTTTGCCTCACCTCGCTTTTCAAACTACTCATCGTAAACTGCGATCGCGTGCTTTTCTTTTGGCTACAGGTGCTAATTATTTCTCTGAGCTTGCCGAGGATACTGACGATTGTTTAACTTTAGATGAATTATGGCAAACAAATCTAGACAGCTTAGAGCAAAACATAATTATTGTCGGGAGTAATGCTGCTGCTTTAGAATTAGCGCAAACTTTAGCTAGATTTGAGAAAACTATTACTTTAGTTACAACACAGTCGAGAATTTTACCCCTAGAAGATCCTGAATTTGCCTTATTGCTACAGGCGCAGTTGGAAGCAGAAGGCATTAAGCTTTATCTTAATTCACCACTGAGTCAGATTAAAACTATTGATGGACAAAAATGGGTACAAGCAGGCGATCGCGCTTTGAGTGCCGAGCAAATTATTATCGCTGATACTCGACAGCCTAATATTGCTGGTTTAAACCTAGCAGGAGTAGGCGTTAAATACGATCGCCAAAAAGTTCATGTGAATCGCAAATTGCAAACATCTAACCCGAATATTTATGCCTGTGGGGATATTATTGGTGGTTATAGTCTACCTAATTTTGCCCGCTATGAAGCTAATGTAATTCTCAAAAATACCTTATTTTTTTCTTGGTATCGAGTGAATTATCATGGTCTACCTTGGATAATTTCAACGCAGCCTAATTTTGCTAGAGTTGGTTTAACGACTCAACAAGCTCAACAGCAATACGCCAAAGATTTATATCTTGTCACCGAATATTTCGCTGATTTAGAGCGATCGCCAATCTCAGATTACACTACGGGAATGTGTAAGCTATTAATTAGAGAAAATGGCGAAATTGTCGGCTGTAGTTTAATTGGCGATCGCGCAGAAGAATTAATTACAGCGATCGCACTAATGATGCAAAACAAAATTAAACTAGAGCGAAACCCCATGCGTGGATTAACTTCTTTATCCCTACCAACTACTTATTTGAGTCAGTCTGAAATCTGGCAGCGCGTCTGGAATAATTATTATCAACAAAAACTCCAGCGACATCCGCGATTATTAAATCGTCTCCGCAGCTGGTTTTCCCTCCGTAAACAATGAGCAATGAGCAATGAGCAGTAATCAGTAATTAGTAATTAGTAATCAATAATGGATAAAAGACTGTTTATTGTTTTTGAAGGAATTGATAGTTCGGGTAAAACAACTCAAGCTGAATTGTTAAAAAATAGCTTAATTGCCAACCAAGAGCAAGCTGTAATTAGTCCAGAACCTTCCAATGGTATTATTGGTAATTTAATTCGTCAAGCTTTAAAACAAAGAATTATCTTTAGTAAAGAACCAGAATTATTCGATCGGCAAATGGCTTATCTATTCGCTGCCGATCGCCACGATCATTTATATAATGATCTAGATGGAGTTTTTAAATTAATTAAAGACAATTATCATGTGATTAGTACTAGATATTACTTCTCTTCTCTAGCATACAATTGCGATACTGTAGAACAATTTGATTTTATTCAAAAGCTAAACGATCGCTTTCCTAATCCAGATCTAACAATTTATCTAGATATACCAATTGAAATTTCTTTAGCCAGATTACAAGAACGTTCTTTACAAGAAATATATGAGACGAAAGCTAAATTAACTAAAGTTAGAGAACAGTATCAGCAAATATTTGCTAACTATCAAGGTAAGGCGATCGCTATTGATGGAACTAAAGATCAACAGCAGATTCATCAAACAATAGTTGCTCAAGTACAAGCGATTACTAAAGGACAAAATAGTTAATTACAATCTGGTTTTACCTCGATCTAAATTTTTATTTTTCTTAGATTTAATTAGATAAATAATCTAACTATTATTTAGCGCTATGAAATAAAATCACAGTTATACTGGTCATTGTTAAAAAAATCTTAATGACAGGAAACTATTTAGTAAATCTTCTCTTCTATATCTATAGATTCAACCAAGATACTACAGCATACAGCTAAAAAATCTTGTCTTTACTGGCAGTTTCAGCCATAAAACATAACTATAACGTTACGCATTAAGATTAGGACATTTGTAAAAGCTGAAACCTTGAGAGAGTAAACTTTTCCCTTTTCCCTTTTCCCTTTTCCCTTTTCCCTAGCGCGTAGCGCCATATCAGATGAACCAAGATTCTGAGTATCATTCAGATAAAACAGCTAATTCTGGCGATCGCCCGATAAAGTCCGATCTCAAACGGCGCAAAGTCTTGATGATTGTTGCTCTATTGCTTTTGGGCAGTACGGGATTTGGCTTAATCTATGGTTGGTATCTGATTCAGCGTCGGTTAATTCCGCTCATTGAAACCGAAGCAGGTGATTATCTCCATCGCCCTTTAAAGCTGGGAGCATTAAGATCCCTCTCTTTAACGGGAGCTAGTTTTGGCAAGAGTGCTTTACCCTCTACCCCAGAAAATCCTGATTTTGTCACAACACAGGAAGTAAAGGTTAATTTTGCCCCTCTACATTTTCTCCGTCAGCAGGAATTAAAGCTAGATCTTACTCTAGTCAAGCCTGATGTTTACATTGAGCAAGATAAATCTAAACTGTGGACTCCTACGGATTTTGGCTCAGGCAAAGAATCGACAGCAAAAATCAAGGTTGAGGTTCAGTCGATTCAACTAGATAGAGGGCAACTTTCTCTAGTCGCTTTTAATTCTCAGACTAATAATTTAAATCCTGCGGTTATTGCTAACATTGACCAAATTACCGTCCGTCCCCAAAGTGATACCATCAAGTTTGATGCCACAGCAGAGTTGATTCAAGGTGGAAAATTTACTGTTGATGGCAAAGGCTATAGCAAGACGGGAATTATTGACTTAGATCTGATCGCACGGCAGTTGAAAGCATCGGAAGTAAGTAATTTGCTGGCGTTACCTATCGAGTTAAAACAGGGTAATCTTGATGGCAAGTTGGGAATTACTCTCAAAGATAAGCCGATTCCTGAATTACAAGGAGCATTAGAGCTAGATAATGTCAGCCTACAAATCCCTGGTCTAGTTAAGCCTTTTAGTGGCAGTCAGGGCAAACTTCGTTTTGAGGGTTCAGAGATTAATTTCAATCGTCTGGCGACCAATTTTGGCGAGGTTGCAGGACTTGCTTCTGGCTCGTTAAATTTGGCAGCCACAGGAAATTACCAGATCGATACGCAGGTTAAGCCAGTGGCAGCCCAAAAAGTCATTGAGGCTCTAGAACTCGATGCTCCTGTCCCCATTAAAGGTACAATAGGCGGCAATGTAGCGGTTAGAGGTAGCTTAGAAGCTCCCGTCGTTAAGTTCGATCTGGCTACCACTAGCCCTAGTCGTATAGATCGAGTAGATTTCCAAGCAATTAATGCTGATTTAGAGTTAGTCGGCACAAATTTAAACGTTAGGCAGTTTACCTCTTCACCTAAAGGTGGGGGGACAATTGTCGGCAATGGTCAGTTTCAGCTAGACGGATTGCAAAACCTCGCCTTTAACGTCCAGGCAGCGGGAGTTTCAGCAAAAGCGATCGCCCGTAGTTATCAAACTCAGCTACCTGTAAATATTGGTCAAATTTCTGGTCAAACGAATATATCTGCCCAAGCAACAGATCTTTCGACGCTGCGTTTTCGTAATAGCAAAGCTAATTTTGACCTGGGCAACGGTATAGTTGAGCTGGACAATCTCGATTATGGCAAGGGTGTTTGGTCATCGAAACTTACGGCTTCTGGTGTAGAGTTTGGCAGTTTGCCGATTGGCAAAGGTAGTGCGCCAACTATTGCCCAAGGTCTAGTCACTGGTGTCTTCGACGTTTCAGGCACAAAAGATTTTGGTAATTTAAATCAGGTTAAGGCGAAGGGTCAAGCAAACCTCAATACCGTTGGCGGAAAAGTTGCTGTGCCTAAAATTGCGATCAATCGGGGTAACTGGACGGCAGATGCCAAGACTAAGAACTTAAAGCTACAGAGTTTATTTCCCGACTTACCTGACGAATTTAACGATAATCTCAGCGGGAAATTTTATCTTGCGGGCAATATTCCCGATCGGGCGCAGCCTCAAACCTTAATTAACGGTTTTGGCGATTTGGCTTTAGCCCAGGGACAAGTCAAGGTAGATGACTTAAAAATTGTCGATCGCGACTGGACAGCGATCGCCCAAGGTACTAACCTTAAGCTCAAAGAATTAAGCTCTAGTACTCCCGATCAATTTGCTGGACTAGTTAACGGCAGGGTAAAGTTGGCTGGTACGACAGATAATATTACCCCAGAAGGTATCAAAGCCACAGGGAATGGTAGTTTGACCCTACCAGAAGGAGTATTTCAGGCGCAAAAACTAGCGATCGCCAATGGCAAGTTTAACGCCCAGGTAACTCCCCAGCAGGTAGATCTGAGTCTATTTGCCGATCCTAATTCTGATGAACTAGAACTTAAGGGAAAACTCGGGGGTAATCTAGCAGTTGCGGGTAAAGTAGATAATTTGACTCCCAGCGCCGTAACCGCCAAAGGGAATCTGAGCTTTAGTCAAGGAATTGACCTGTTAGAACAACCTCTATCTACAGCTATTGCTTGGGATGGAAAACGCCTAAACGTTCTGCAAGCTAGAGGTGATGGTTTAGATGCTCAGGGCTATATAGTGCTGAATAAAGCGTTTTTTAGCGACATTCCCGATAAGTTGGCTGCGGTAGAATATTTTGAATTTGACGTTCCCCAAGCCCGCAGGATCGAGCTTAAAAAACTGCGTGTACCATTACCTAGTTGGGCAACTAACTTAGACTATACAGGAAAAGCAGACTTCTCTGGAGATATTAGCGGAGTACCTTATGCTCTAAAAATCAACGGTAATTTAGGTCTCCAGGATTTTCGCGTTGAAAACCTAAATTTTGCGCCTTTCCTGGCGGGCAACGTCCAAGTATCACCTGAAGGGGTAAAACTGAATCTTCAAGAAGCTTTAACTACCCCCCTCTTACCTACTGCGGGCAAATTTAATCAGTCATCGCGACCTCTAGATCGAATTAAACTGGTTTTAAATCCTGATTTTTCCCCTGTGAGTTTGGCGTTCGTTCAAGACTATTTTGCAGTAACAGGAACAAGTGAATCAGAAATTCTCAATCTAACTACAGCCAATGTGCCGATCGAACTGCTCAAAACTATGGCGCTCAAAAGTGAGGAGTTTGCCGTATCCAAAAATCTCGCGCTCCAACCAGTTAAAGGCAATATGTCGGGCGACTTCACCTTTAATCTAAAGACTTTGGCAACTACTGGGACAAATGTGGTCATTGAAAACCCAGCTTTAGCTAGTATTAGGGGCGATCGCTTAGCAGGAAATTTTCAATACGTTGATGGTTATTTTTCCGTTCAGGATGCTGAATTTGAGCAAAGAGACAGCATTTATAAACTAACGGGTAATTTAAGCCAAAAACCAGACGATCTAGAGCTAGATGGTCAAGTTACCGTTGATGGGGGACAGATTCAAGATATCTTAGTTGCCCTGCAAATTTTTGAATTGACGGACTTTGCCCGTATATTTAGCGATCGCACTTATGGCAAAGCTAGCGATCTATATCAGCCAGCAACTTCCCCTCAGAAACAAGCATTATTCGATCTGGGCTTAAAAGATGCGCCTGTGTTCGACCAGCTTCAGTTACTATCTGCAATTCAAGCCTGGCTAGCTTCAGCACAGAAAGAAAGACAAACGGCTTTAGTTCCCGACCTGAAAAACCTGCGGGGAACTTTTGAAGGGCAAATTAACCTGTTTGGCTCTTTAAACAAAGGCATAACTTCAGAATTTGATTTCGTCGGTCAAGAATGGCGCTGGGGTAATTTAACTGGTGAGAAAATTATTGCCCAGGGAAGCCTACGGGAAGGTATTCTGACTTTACTACCGATTTCGGTGCAACTTCAAGATCTTACTAAGTCTAATTTGGTGCAAAATAATGTTTCGCCAACCCTTCTATTCACAGGTACTTTTGGTGGTTCAACACAATCGGGACAATTGAGACTAGTAGACATGCCGATGAAATTAATCGAACAGCTATTTTCTTTTCCCTCAGAACCAGTTGTCGATGGTCTAATTAATGCTACTGCCAGTATTGCAGGCAGCAAAGATAACCCCCAAGCCAGGGGAGAAATTAGTATTGATAATGCTTCGTTAAACGATACCTCCATTCAATCAACCAAAGGTAGCTTTAACTATAAACAATCTCGTTTAGAATTTTCCGCCAGCAGCATCATTGCCAAAAATGCCGATCCTTTAATTCTTCGGGGTAGCGTTCCCTATCAACTGCCTTTTGCCCAAGCTAAACCCCAAAGCGATCGCTTAGAACTACAGCTTAACGTTAAGGACAAAGGCTTGGCTCTTTTAGATATCTTTTCGCGAGGAGAACTAAAATGGATTGACGGTACAGGTAACATTGCCCTAGATCTTACAGGAATTCTCGATCGACAGCAAAAACTACCACGTAAGTTATCGGCTCAGGGAGTAGCTAATCTTAAAAATGCGACGATCTCAGCCAAGAGTTTACCCAAAAATTTGATTACCAAAATCAACAGTCAGATATTTTTCGATCTTGATAATGTGCGTGTCAATAACTTTGAAGGAGATTTTGGCGGGGGCAAAATTACCGCAGCAGGGAGTATTCCCTTTAATGAAACAGTCCCCCTTAATCCTTTGACCATCAACTTTAACAACATTCAAACAGTTGCGATTCCCAAACTATATAACGGCGGTGTGAGAGGAAATCTACAAATATTAGGCAAGGCAACCGAACCCAATATTACTGGCGATTTAACTCTCTTTGACGGTACAATTCTGCTGACTAATGAAGGCGATAATGATGAAGCTAAATCTACAAATTTTAGCGATCGCCTTAATGCCATTGCCAGACCTGATGCTGTTCAACAGGGAATTGCTGCCGTCACTCAATATAAAAATCTTAAATTACGTTTAGGAAAAGACATTCAGATTAGTCAACAACCTCTCTTTACTTTTACAGCTACGGGAAATCTAGACATCAATGGTACTTTTTTCCAACCCAGTCCCAACGGTACGATTATGTTAAAACGAGGACAGCTTAATCTCTTTACCACTCAGTTAAATTTATCGCGAGACTATCAAAACACGGCTCGTTTTTCCAGCAATAATGCGATCGATCCTTTTTTAGATGTGTTATTAGTTGGTTCAGCGATCGAAGCTAGTAATCGCAACGTTCCCAGCGAGT
>JBDKJC010000101.1:0-8216 GCA_039796815.1 Cyanobacteriota bacterium
CAGAGTAAACAAGACCTCGATTATTGTACGCATCAGCAAAATCAGGATTAATTTTAATTGCCTGGTTAAAATTAGTTAGTGCTTGTGAGTAGTTTTTTTGGTCGTAGTAAACAAGACCTCGATTACGATACGCATGAAAATAATTAGGATCGAGGTCTATTGCTTGATTAAAATTAGCTAGCGCTTGTGGATAGTTTTTTTGTTCCAAGTAAATACGACCTCTATCATTATATGTATCAGCAAAATCAGGATTGAGGTCTATTGCTTGATTAAAATCAGCTAATGCTTGTGGATAGTTTTTTTGTTCATAGTGAACAAGACCTCGATTACGGTACGCATGAAAAGAATTAGGATCGAGGTCTATTGCTTGATTAAAATTAGCTAGCGCTTGTGGATAGTTTTTTTGTTCCAAGTAAACACGACCTCGATTATTGTACGCATAAAAAGAATTAGGATCGAGGTCTATTGCTTGGTTAAAATCAGCTAGCGCTTCTGGATAATTTTTTTGGTCATAATAGGCAAGACCCCGAAGAGCATAAACATTGATATAATTAGGATTTAATTTTATGATCTCATTAAAATCATTAATAGCTAGTTGATATTGTTTCAAAGAATAATAGCTTTTAGCTCTTCCATAATAAGCATCAATGTTATTAGGATTTTGCTCCAAAAATTGATTATAAAAAACAATAGCATTTTCATAATTCCCTTCTTTTTCCTTTCTTTTTCCTTGGCTAAGAAAATCCTGTGGAAGTTGAATATTATTAGGAATTTGTATGCTAGCTTGTTCAGTAATATATAGCTCTAAAGGAATACCTGCACCATATACCTTGGTTGTATTAGCATCAGAAATCGATTTGCCATTAATCCCAATTAAACTACCATTACTATCAAACATTCCGCCTCCCGAACCTCCAGGTGTGGAAGGGTTATCGTGAATGATGGTGTAACCCTTATCTTCCTTAGCTAGTTGACTGATTACTGCGGCATCGAGGAAAGTATAAGTTCGTTCGGGAATACCAGGAATGGGGTCTGGATAACCAACTACATAAGCACTCGTGCCTGGGGCAATTGTTTGGGAATTGCCTAATTTTGCTGTCTGGTAATTAGTGCTGCTAGTAAACTCTATGGTTGCCAAATCCGCATTGGGAAGATTTTTAATCTCAGTTGCTTGGTATTGTTTACCATCAAGAGTAATCACCTGATATTTTCCTGGAGTATCAACTACGTGCCAACAAGTTATAACTTTATAACTATTGCCATTACGTTCGATAATCGTTCCTGTGCCTGTTTCTTCACCGTCGATTTGCACAGTAAATTCTTTAGCTTTTGCTGCAATTTCAGAACGTTCTAAAGCCAATGCTGATTGAGACGGGAAAGTAATTATGGCTACAACGCCGATCGCAGAAACAAGAGGAAAAAATCGATTCACTTTCAGCAACTTGGGTAATGATTATCTGAAAATACTAAAAAAAGACAACTTTATACCCATAGTACACATCAATAACTTTTTCTAAGTTAAAATTTTACTAATTTTCAATCAAGCGATCGCTCGAACAAAAAATACTTGTTTATTCCAGATCCTGTCAACGGTCTAGATTATAGGCGTTGTTAGATTGAGGCTATAATCCTCCTGTGACATCAATAAATGAGCCTGTCGTATAAGAAGCTTCATCTGACAGTAACCACAAAATGGCTTGTGCCACCTCAATCGCTTTTCCCCCTCGCTTCATTGGAATCATTGGCTTGAGACGATTAACGCGATTTGGCTCGCCTCCAGCAGCATGGATCTCTGTGTAAATCAATCCTGGACGAACGGCGTTTACCCGAATTCCCTCGTCGGCAACTTCTTTTGCTAGTCCAATCGTCATGGTGTCAATTGCTCCTTTAGAAGCAGCGTAGTCTATATAGTCATTAGGAGAGCCAGTCCGAGAAGCTCCTGATGAAACGTTCACAATTGCACCTCCAGCACCCCCACACCGAGTAGACATTCGTTTAATAGCTTCCCTGGCACATAAGAAACTACCAGTAATATTTGTGGTAAAAACTCGGTTTAACCGAGCAACATCCATATACTCAACTCTCGTCTGCCGTTCTAAAACACCAGCATTATTAACTACAGCAGTCACGTTGCCTAATTGCTTATCAACTTTGTCAAAGAGATCGATAACATCAGGCTCAGATGCTACATCAGCCGAAACGGCGATCGCTTTACCTCCCCCTTGTTCAATCGAATTAACGACGCTATTTGCAGCCTTTTGGTTTTGCAGATAATTAACACAAACATCGTAACCTCGCTCGGCAGCAAGCATGGCAGTAGCAGCGCCAATACCGCGACTTCCACCTGTAACAATTAGAACTTTATTCATAAGGTATAAAATTTCCTGTTAGTTTAGCTGGCGATCGCTACTCTCAATGGCTATTTTATCGCGTTCTTTGCCAAACCCAAACTTCACCATCTTCTGGATCGATTTTACTTCCGTGTTTGGTAAATTGATTTTTCTCCAAAACCTTTCCAGATGCTAAATTCATCAAAGTCGTATAAGCCATAATCATTTGAATCTCACGCTTGGAAAATCCCTCCCTAACCAATAAAGCCACAGCTTGAGTTGCAAACCCCTGACTCTGCTGAGAAGCTACAATCCCATATCCTATTTCAACTACGCCCTTGCTGTCTGGAGGGCTTTTGAAACCGCACATCCCAACCACTAGACGCTCAACTACAATCAACCGAGGAGTCCACCAAAACTTATTCCCAGGATCTTGTCTTAAGCGATCGCTGACAAACTCCAACAAGAATCTGGGGGCAACCTCTTCACTTTCAGGAATCATCAATCCATCTATTTCCGAGTATTTAGGTTGCTCAAGGAGTGCAAATAATTGCTGGCTTGTAGCTTGATGAAGAATTAACATAAAATACTCGGCGATCGCTGTAAACTAGTTGCTCAAACAGTTATTAAAAGTTCAAATCATAAATTACTGATTACCAAACTGTCTGGCGTAAACAACATCTTCTTTTCCAGATTCAAGTTTAATATCCGATCTGGGGTACGCTACACAGAGTAGGGCATAACCTTCCGCTTGTAATTCGGGAGATACACCCATGCCGTCACTTTGTTCGACTTCTCCTGAGAGAATTTGAGCAGCACAGGTGGTACAAACTCCAGCACTACAGGAATAAGGAAGATCGATCCCCGCATTGGTTGCTGCGTCTAAAATAGTTTGAGATTCAGCAACTTGAATAGTTTGAATGTTGCCCTGGTGGTTGATTTCAACGCTGTAGGTATTAGACATGGCGATCGCGAATTTACACCTATAAATTGATCAATTTAACTAGATTTATTATCTTCTCATAATCCTATCGTTCCACAATAGGTGAAATCATCTGTAGTTGATTTGAATCAAGTTAAGCAAAAATTGGCTCATTTCTCACCGAGAAATTAAAGTTTCTGGTGTATGCTTTTCGATAAGTCATTAGATTATCCCCGACATTCAAGGGCGAGCGTCATGATGATTGTTGGTCAGTGTGAGGAGTAGTGAAGAAAGATGAATTTAAGAGACAGGGCCTTAACAACCCTAAAGCAAACCAGTAGGACATTTTACATTCCGATCGCTCGTTTACCTGAAAAGCTTCAGGATGCTGTAGCATCAGCTTATCTTTGTATGCGTGCTATTGACGAAATAGAAGATACTCCTGACCTTGATAACCAAACAAAAGCCCTACTTTTACGCTCTATTAGTCTAAGATTACAGGAAATAACCGATCTTGATTCTTATTCTCGCATTGGTACAGATTTAATAGAATATAGTGCTGTTTTACCCGATGTCAGTTTGTCGATTGGCGAATGGGCAAGTCTTGCCCCTAAAACTATTTCACCTCGAATCTGTGATGCCACCGCAGCAATGGCGGATCGGATGGCATATTGGGCAGAGCAAAATTGGACGATTGCCAATGAAGCCGATTTAGACCGCTACACTTTTAGCGTGGCAGGGGCAGTTGGTTTACTACTCTCAGACCTTTGGAGTTGGTACGATGGTACGATAACCGATCGCCAATACGCGATCGCTTTTGGACGAGGTTTACAGGCAGTTAATATTGTGCGTAACCAAGAAGAAGATATTCAGCGGGGAGTTAGTTTTATCCCTGACGACTGGACAAATCAAGATGTGCAGAATTATGCTCGCCAACAGCTAAAACAGGCAAGTTTATATATTGAATCTTTACCCCAAGGTAGCCCAGCTCTGAGTTTCTGCCAAATACCTTACATACTAGCTAAAGGTACGTTAGATGCGATCGCGATCGGTAAATCAAAGTTAAGTCGTCACGATGTTTTAAGTTTGGTTGAAAAAGTAACCAACATCAAATCTGCCTGAGCAATGAGCAATGAGTCCTAAAAGATATGCCCTAAAGGATTCCCTATCGGTCACGAAGCGGTATCTCCAACTATGCGAGACAAGTGGTTTACCATTAGCTCGCAAGCTCGCGTCACAATGAACAATAAACAATGAGCAGTTGTAAAGTGCAGGCATTGAGATAATCAGTAATCAGTAATTAGTAATTAGTAATCAAAAGTCGTGGCACAATAAAGAAGAGTAAAAAAAAATTAATAAATGTTAAGAGAAGGGACATGGTAGCAACACCGATCAAAACCCAACCCAGGTTAAGCATTCAAACTGCCGAAATTGGCTCTAACACGACAGTAATTCGTTCTCTAGACTGGGATCGCGATCGCTTTGATATTGAATTTGGTCTACAAAACGGTACTACTTATAATTCTTATTTGATCGAAGGCGATCGAATAGCTTTAGTTGATACTTCTCATGCCAAGTTTCGCGAGCTATATCTAGAAGCTTTACGGGGGTTAATTGATCCCCAAAAAATTGATTATTTAATTATTAGTCATACTGAACCCGATCACAGTGGCTTAGTCAAGGATTTTCTGGAACTTGCTCCTCAAGCGGTAGTGGTCGCATCTAAAATGGCACTCAAATTTTTAGAGGATTTAGTTCATCAACCATTTGAACAAATTATTGCCAAAAATGGTGACACTATAGATCTCGGTCAAGGTCATGTTATTGAGTTTGTCAATGCCCCCAATCTCCATTGGCCAGATACTATTTTTAGCTTTGACCATCATTCGAGGATCTTGTTTACCTGCGATGCTTTTGGTCTGCACTATTGTTCTGATGCTACCTATGACGAAGACTTAAAGGCGATCTCTAAAGACTATCGCTTCTATTATGATTGCTTGATGGGACCTAATGCTCGTTCCGTACTTTCGGCGATGAAACGAATGGATCAGCTAGGAGATATTAATCTGGTGGCTAACGGACATGGCCCTTTGTTGCGCTATAACCTCCAAGAGTTGCTGGTTCGCTATCGTGACTGGAGTAACGACCAAACAAAAGCAGAGAAAAGCGTTGCCGTTTTTTATGTGGCTGATTATGGTTATAGCGATCGCCTGAGTCAAGCAATTGCTAAGGGGATTACCAAGACTGGCGTGGAAGTAGAAATGGTCGATTTGCGATCGGCCGACAGCACTGAAGTCCATGAGATTGTTAATCGTTCTATGGGCATTGTTCTCGGGATGCCTCCTCTAGCGGGTAAAAGCCAGGAAGATATTACGGCTAACTTAGGGACAGTCCTAGCAGCAGCAAAAGATAAGCAGCTAATTGGCGCATTTGAATCCTATGGTGATGATGATGAACCAATCGATCCTTTACTAACCAAATTCCGTGAAGCTGGTCTAAAACCTGGTTTTCCACCGATCAAAATTAAAGATATTCCCACCGCAGCAGACTATCAAATATGTGAAGAGTCTGGAACGGACTTAGGACAACTGCTTACTCGCAAAGATCTAGTCAAGCAGATGAAATCTTTAGACACCGATTTAGATAAAGCGATCGGTCGTTTGAGTGGTGGACTTTATATTATTACTGCTACTAAGGAAAATTTGAGTAGTGCGATGTTGGCTTCCTGGGTATCTCAAGCTAGCTTTGAACCCATTGGTCTAACTATTGCCGTAGCTAAGGATCGGGCGATTGAATCTTTAATGCAGGTGGGCGATCGCTTTGTGTTAAATATTTTGGAAGAAGGCAAATATCAAGGTTTGATGAAACACTTCCTCAAGCGATTTAAGCCTGGTGCAGATCGTTTTGCTGGGGTTAATACTCAAACCGCTACCAATGGTTCGCCGATTTTAACTGATGCTTTGGCTTATCTGGAATGTGAAGTATCGAGCCGTATGGAATGTAGCGATCACTGGATCGTTTATAGTAAAGTCGATCTCGGTCGAGTCTCTAACCCTGATGGCTTAACTGCTGTTCATCATCGTAAGGTAGGGAATCACTATTAAGAGCTGATGTTACCAAAAAAGCTATTAGCCTTTAGCTTTTAGCTTTAGAAGATTACTTAAGTAAGACAGCGCTTTAAGAAGTAGCTATAGGCGAAACCTGTGTTCGCCCTTTATCAGCAGATTTGAAGTGGATGCTGAATCCGCAGGCTTATGCGCCCCTACGACTGATTGACAGATCTAGTGGAAACAACACTCTTTTCCTCTGGATTATGAGAAAACAAACCCAATATAGGTCCTAATATAGCTCCTGCAATAAATCCGCCTGCGTGAGCCCAGTAGGCGACTCCGCCGCTTTCCATACCTACACTCGCGGTAACTTCAAAAGATGCAATTCCGTTTAAAGCTTGTTCAAAAAACCAAAACCCTAAAAAATATACCGCAGGTATTCTAAACAGAGGAAAAAAGAAACCCAAAGGAATTACTGTCACAATTTTGGCTTGCGGGAACTTGAGAATATATGCTCCCATCACGCCAGCGATCGCTCCACTAGCCCCCAAAGAAGGTACGTTAGACATAGCCGAAAAGAACCATTGAGCCATTACTGCTAATATCCCACAAGATAAATAAAACAGCAAAAATTTAGCTCGACCTAACTGTTCTTCAACATTATTACCAAAGATATATAGAAATAGCATGTTGAAGCCAACGTGAGTAAATCCTGCGTGCAAAAATTGCGAAGTTATCGGCGTAACTGCTTCAGGAATACCTTGATGAACACCAACGCCACTAAAACTTGCGGTTAACTCTTGAGGAACAACGGCGAATAAATGAAAGAAAAGATCTAATTGATTTGAGTTCAGGCTAAGTTCATAAACAAAAACCAAAATATTAGCTGCAATTAAAATATAGGTAACATAAGGAGTTATTTTAACTGGGTTTTCATCTTTTAAAGGAACCATGTTTAAAGGAAAAGGAGTGATAAATCTACAACGCAACTGCAATACCTAAGATTTAGGTCTCTAAATTACTTATATTGCTGATGAGAACATTATCACTTGAAAGTTAATCAAATCAATCTTCCTTGAGAGCCTTTTTAAAATACAAACCAAGGTATACAATTATCAGGGCTAATGTCAGAAATTATGTAATGAGTAATCAGTAATCAGTAATAAAAATTTATCTCCTTATCTCCCTACATAATTGATGCTTGTTCAATTTATTACAGGTAAGACGGTTGCTAGAATCATAAAAGTAATAATTCCCAGAGCTAAATTGCGATAGATTCGCTTTTCTGGTCTACATCTTTGGTATTTGATTAAATACTTCATGGCAATAAATAGGATTAAATATAATTTTCTCCTTTATAACAAATTAAACTTACCCAAAAGTGTATATTTTCACCTTCTGCTAATCAGAATCGGCGAGTAATTACCTGAACAAGCTGTAGTAATCGGTTGTTTTACTATTGCTGAGTAGATTGAAAGTTAAAGGATTTTGAGAATCAAAAAACCAATGCTAGATAACTATAAATCAATACCTTTCCTAGCAGGCCTGTGTCTTTTATTTATAACTCCCTTGAGTCTTGGCGCATTTGTCTATTCCTCCTTTCGTGCTGATTCCACTGACCAATCAAGCGAAACAGCAGAGGACTCTACAGAACAAAATGACTCTTTGGGAGGATTGACCACAGAGAGTAATATCAAAACTGCACCATCACCCCTACCTGAATCTGGTAGTGGAGTTAGCAACACTAATTCAACCATTAGTAATACTGATTCAACCACAGGTATTCCAACAGGAAAATATTCTAATCCACCCACAACGCTTGAAACTGGTAGTGACGGACTAATTCCCCAGACAAGTCAAGAACCAATTGATAATTTTGATAATTTAGGATCGAGTGTCGATCGCAATCAAGCA
>JBDKJC010000102.1:0-8198 GCA_039796815.1 Cyanobacteriota bacterium
CTTTCTGAAAGATCGACAAGCCCCGATTCATCTACTCCCGCTTTCAATTTGACCTATGCTGTCTTCTGGCCAGAACGCGATCGCTGCCGTTATTCTTGCCGCTGGTGCATCTACGCGGATGGGAACACCGAAACAACTGTTGTTATATCAGGGACGAAGTTTATTGAGAAGGGCGATAGAGACGGCGATCGCTGCCCATTGCAGTCCAGTTTTTGTAGTCTTGGGTGCATATAGCGCTCAAATTCGCTGTGAGCTAAGGGATCTACCCGTTCAAGTAGTTGAAAACCCTGAATGGCAAACAGGTATGGGATCGTCGATTCGTCATGGTATTCAGGCATTAATAAAAACATCTCCTCTGGTTGAAGCTGCAATTCTGCTCCTCTGCGATCAACCTTTCGTATCAGCGCCAACGATTTGCCAGTTACAATCTGTATATCGTTCCACCAATCATCCCATTATTGCCTCAGCCTACCAAAATACGATAGGTGTTCCAGCATTATTCCACTCAACGCTATTTTTAGAACTAACTAGTTTGACTCAGGCAGAAGGTGCGAAAAAAGTGATTCAACGTCACATTAATTCTGTCGTCACCGTGGAATTTCCTCAAGGAGCGATCGATCTAGATACTCCTAACGATTACCAACAGTTTCTAGTCAAGTGTCAAGTTTAAATTGCGGGATAAAGTCTTCTCAACTGAAAAGCGCCGTAAATCTAATATGCAATCTGCAAATGTTTGCTATAAACCGAAGACTTGGGGACTTGGGGACTTGGGGACTTAGGGACTCAGGGACTATCTATCTGTATCATTCTTATTTGTATTTCATATAAGCAGCAGCCTAATCACTTTGAAGCTTAAACCGATCAAAGATAATTGCTGGAACATCAGGCTGGCGAAGATCATAGCGATAGCTACTAATAGTCCCTGTAGCGGTGTCAAAAATACTGAAGGCAGTAATTTCATTACTCGCAATATAGGATAAAGATTGCCCCGTGTTATCGGTCAAGGGTGCAATACTCGGCATAATTGGTTCTAAACCATTAGGATCGCCAATCGCCATATAATTTTGGGGACTGTAAGCGGGAATTTCTCGTCTATTATCTCCAACATGAGCGCCGTAACTATTGCCTACATTAGAAGATTCTAGAAAGTGCATTCCTGAATCACTTTGAAACCGATTCCAAAGATGAGAATGTCCATAATAAACTAGCTGAACTCCTGCTGATTCTAATAAGGGAATTAAATCGCGAATAATATAATCATCTTGGATCGGGTAATCATAATAGCGAGATGTTAGCTTGCCATCTTCAGAGTAAGTTTCTTTTGGCTGTGGATCGGTATAGGGTGGCACGATATTACCCCCCAAAGTATGGGGTGGATGATGAAACATGACAATCTTGTATTTAGTGGCACGATAAGCCTCACTGGCTAATTCTTGTTTTAACCATTCATACTGAGGACTTCCTTTAGCGATCGCTTCAAAGATATGCTGTCCATAGCCCCAATCTTGAGGGCGATCGAGACTGCTTTCGCTTTCTTTATATCGACCTTGGGCATCCACTGCTAGGCTAGGACTACGCCAAACATTGGTTACATAAAGAGAGATTAATCTAATATCGCCAAAGGTAGTGGCATAGTATTTTTTCCCGCCTGAGTTACTTTGAGGTAGAGTAAAAATTTCTTCGTAGGTATCGGTATTAAAAGAGTTGTTCTTAATCCATTCGGCTGTTGTTGTTTGATCATTACGCAGATTTTTTTCAGTTGCATTTAACTGCTTAAGCCTTGCTTCTGCTACCAGACGAGGCTGGGGTTGAGCAAATTCTTCTTTCAGACTAAAATCTCCTGATACTTTGCCCATCACTTCATGATTACCGATCGCTGTAAACAAAGGCGCGTGCTGAATAATTTCGCCACCATGATAGATGGTAGTAACACCGTTATGTTTTAGCTGATAGTTGGCTTTACCCTGAAGACTAGGAAAGAATGCCCCACCTCGGCGATCGTCAAACCACTCCGAAGCGCGATCTGGTACGTTGACTAAATCTCCTGGAAAAAAGACAGCATCCACACGACCAACGGTTTTGACAACTTGCTCTAGGTTAGCCGCTACCATCGGCATTAACTGATGATCGGAGGTAAGCAAAATTTTGAGCTTGGCTTCTGGTGTGGGTAGACTAGCAAGGGTAAAAACATTGCTGCTGTATACTTGTGTTCCTTGACTGCTAGCTACTTGGTATGGCACTCGTCGATTAGGAGATAGATCTCTCACTACAGCTTCATGTCGCCAGATATTCCGTGCCGATTTTGTTGGAGGATTGTCGATCTGCGAGTCTTTATCTTCACGGACTCGACTGAGTTTTGTCGTTTTGGCGATCGCAGTTTGTTCTAATTGACTACCATATTTAACCAGATGGCGATCGCCTGAAAATTCTGTAAACCAGATTACATTTATCGTAGTTTTTGTTGGTAATTGCAGGAAAGGATCGCTCAAAATAGATGTATTGTTGGCAATTACTTGCTGTTGTTCATTGGCAAAAGTCATAGGCAAATAATTAATCACGATCAGAGCAAAGATTGTCAGAGACAGCGATACTAGTTTAACGATTTTCATTAAACAAATTAAAGGCTTAAACCTATTTACGACGTTGTATTTTTTGTAGCTTAAAGGAGTCTGTTGATAGATGAGTATTTAATCGATCAGAGTAATACGTAAAAATCACTATTACTTGCTTTCTTGAACTAATAATAAGACAAGAAGTTAACAATTAAAGCATTCCTAAGCTTTTTGAATTGTAATTGCTCTAGTCCCTTTATCAAGTTAAGGTAATGATATGAAGCAGCTAAAGTTTGATTAACTAACTAAGCAAGTTTTTGAGCAATTACTAGCAAAAGCTATACACTGCAAGAATTATAGCTAGGAATTAAAATATTTTTGCACAGGAAAATATTTTACAAAAACAGTGCTTAAACCCTTGACAAATCGAGTTGATAGCACTTTTCAAGGTAACTAGATATGCTTTTTAAGCATAAGATAAAGCCAGTCTAATAGTCTAGATGTTTACAACTAAAAGTGTTTATAATAGCAGATAAGAAACGAAGTAATTCTACTAGGTTATTTAAGCAGAAATATAGCCAAGCTAGTTAATACGATTACTGGCAGACAAGCGTTTTTAGCTGTTTGAGAGTTCCTGATAGGTTATTGAATTTTGTGTGTTTTGTGGTATTTTTCAATCCCACGCTCTTATGGTTGAGTCGTGGGATTTTTTTATGTTTGTCAGGGATACTTGCTCTTTCTTAGTAATCTCTATAAAAGCTATGAGATGCTTGCTTATTCACATCAAGGATTGGCAAGTTAACTAACAAAAATTACCCTCAAACGACAAAGCGTAAAACTACAATAGTTTTACCAAAAAAACTTCTAGCTAATAGCTGTGGCGCAACCATTTACAATCAGTATCTTCCTTGAAACACTTCAGTGGCAGGGCCAGTCATATAAACTCGATTGTCCGTAGCCGACCAGTTTATTTGCAAACATCCGCCAGGAAGTTCTACTGTACAAATGCGATCGCATTGATTATTTAACACTCCAGCCACCACCGAGGCACAAGCACCAGTACCACAGGCAAGGGTAATTCCCGCTCCCCTCTCCCAGACATGCATCTTGATATAATCTGGTTCGATCACTTCAATAAACTCAGTATTGGTTCGTTGAGGGAAAGCAGGATGATGTTCAAATAAAGGCCCAATTTGTTCTAGGGCGATCGCGCCACTATCCTCGACAAAAGTAATACAGTGAGGATTTCCCATGCTAACAGTGGTAACTAACCAAGAGCGATCGGCAACTTCTAGTGGCTGTCCGATGACTTTGCCTTCGACTCCTGTAAGAGTTGTGGGTATCTTGGAGGCGATTAATTCTGGTTCTCCCATATCTACGGTGACTTCACCGTTTTCCTCTAGTTTTGGCACAATTAAACCAGCCAATGTATCAATCTTGTAAGATTTATTAACTTCGGTATTTCCTTCAAGATCGGCGATAAACTTAGCGAGACAGCGGATGCCGTTGCCACACATTTCTGGTTCAGAACCATCAGAATTATAAATTCTCATGGTGTAATCTGTATCTTCCTTGCCTGGGAGGGCAAAAATAACCCCGTCACCGCCAATGCCAAAATGGCGATCGCACATGGCGATCGCTTGTTCGGGAGTAATTATCGGCTCGGCAGCATGACGATTATCAATCAGAATAAAATCATTGCCTAATCCTTGGTATTTGCTAAACTCGATTACCATCTTTATTTTTCCTCCATAGATACGAGAACTGAAAATATGACTGAATTTAATACTGAACTACCGGGCATAAGACAAGTCCAAGGCTATATTAAAAACAAGCAAGAAGTGGAATTAAAGCTAGTTACTGACGATTTAGTGGTCGGCAAAATTCTCTGGCAAGATGCGGATTCTCTCTGTATGGTGGATCACTACAGCCAGGAAACTCTAGTCTGGCGACAAGCCTTGGTCTATATTAAGCCAAAAGCCTAAGTTAGGGTGGGCGCTGCCCACCTTTTTACCTTCTTGTTGTTTTGTTATTTTGTTACAGTTAACTACCCAAGTTTACTTTTAACTATTTCTTGGATCTTCTTCCCGTCTGCCTTACCCTTTAATTGTTTCATCGCTGGGCCCATTACTTTGCCTAAATCTTTCATGGTTGTTGCACCAGAAGAGGCGATTAGCTCATCGATTATTTTTGCTACTTCTTCATCGCTAACCTGTTCGGGTAAGTAGGTTTCAATAATTGCCAATTCTTGACTTTCTTTCTCTGCTAGGTCATCTCTACCTGCATTAGTAAACTGCTCAATCGAATCACGGCGTTGTTTTGCCTGTTGGGACAGTAATTCGATTTCCTGTTCTGGGGTCAGAGTATCTTGACCCTTGGGCCGTAGCTCTACTTCTTTTTCTAAGATTGCCTTTTTGATTCCCCGCACCGTTTGTAGGCGAACCTTATCCTTGGCTTTCATTGCCGTTTTGATGTCTTCTCCAATTTGTTCTTTAAGACCCATCTTTTCTTTCCTTTATATGAGTCATTTATTATAAAATACTTTTCGCGTAATACAAAAGAAATCAGATTAATTATCGAACACAGAGCTAATTCTCTTTTTTCCAAGACTCAATTTGAGGATAAGTTATTTGTGGAAATAATATGTAAATCGACATCGTGAAGAACTTTAAGTAATTCTTGTACTGGTGAACTACGCAAAAATAATTGCCAACGCGATCGCTGTGTTTGTCCTAATACTACTTGAGTAACAAAATACTTCTTAGCAGTTTGGGCGATCGCACCAGTAATGTTATTACTTTCAACTCGAATAAATTCACCGCCAAGTTGTTCGGATAACTTTTCGCAGGTTTCTAAATACAAACTTTCTTCTTTAGATAAAAAGCGATCTGGGTTACTGACATATAAAACATACAGACGCGATCGCATTTGACTAGCAAATCTTGCCCCTCTTCGCAGTAGTTGAGACGAGCTAGGATGAGTCGAAATGCAAACTAAAACTCGTTCGTGAATACTACAATATTTATCTTTAGCAGTTGTAGATTCGGCAATTTCTTCTAAATTATCAGCTATTTCTCTAAGAGCTAATTCCCGTAAAGCAACTAAATTTTGTTTTTGAAAAAAATTCTGTAGCGATCGTTCTATTTTATCTGGAGTATATATTTTACCTTCTTGCAAACGTTCTTGTAGAGTTTCAGGAGTCACATCAACTACTACTACTTCATCCGCTTCATCCAATAAGCGATCTGGAATACGTTCTCTTACTACCACTCCAGTAATTTTTGCTACCAAATCGTTAAGACTTTCTAGGTGTTGAATATTAACTGTCGAAAAAACATCAATTCCTGCTGCTAAAACTATTTCTACATCTTGATAACGTTTTTCTCTTGACGAACCTGGTACGTTAGTATGTGCTAATTCATCAATCAAAACTAACTGAGGTTGACGGGCAAGTATTGCCTCCGTATCCATTTCAGTTAAAGTATTATTGCCTCGATTAATTTGCTTACGAGGAATTAACTCTAATCCTTCTGCTACCTCGGCAGTTTCTTCTCTTCCGTGAGTTTCCAACAAACCAATAACTACATCAATCCCTTCTTCTAATAAACACTTAGCTTCAACTAGCATTCGGTAGGTTTTACCCACTCCTGGGGACATACCAATGTAGATTCTGTGTTTACCTCGTCGTTGGGAGAATTGATCGGCAAAGGAATTGTTGATTTCATTACTTTCAATCATGATTTAAGTTGTTTGATTGTAACTAAACCACTTTCAGTAAAGTGAACTACGAGTTCCTGGAAATTAAGTAAATCTGATAGTGGGTGATGTTTCTACTGCTACTAGTCTTTTTTCTAGAGAACTATTAGTTGTCATTTTAGTTTTTCTAATTAATTGTTTTTTACTTAATTCTAAACCAGTGCGATCGCGATAAAATCTTAAACAAACATCCATCATTATTCAGATATTTAAAATTGTTAAATAGTAAAACGAAAAAATTAACGACCCTGTTCAACGGCGGCAGACAACCTTGAACTGTAACCAAGATTCTCAAACTGCCCGTTGCAACAGGCTTGTTATACAGCCGTAGATTTAGAGTCAGTTATTCTAAGATGTTTCTTCATTGGAACTGCTCTATCTTCATCCGGAAATCCAACTGATTCATAACCGAGCTTAGTGTAGAAGCCGACAGCATCCGGACTCGCTCCTAGTCTCGCGCACGTATACCCACGTCTCAAGATTTCCATTTCAAGACTGTCCATAATTATACGACCAATACCTCTGCGACACCATGATGAGCAAACGTATAGTCCAGTAATACAATCGTCGGAACTACTCCCCCAACCGATATTGTCTTCTTCAAAACTGGCAATAACGACATGACCAGCAGTAATGCGATCTTGGTAGTAATTAGGTGACCGCTTGTCTGCCCAAGCCTGACGATCACTTAAACTAACCTCAGATGGAACTCCAAGAATGGAATCTCGACGAATCGCATAGATGGAGGTAAGGTCATCCAAACCTGCTGTGCGGAGTTTGATTCTCACAAATTCACTCCATCTCTTTATGAAAGAATTCCGTATAACTATTTATTATACTGACGTTTTCCAGATAACTATCATTTATAGGGCTATTATACAGAATTTTTCGATTTAACACATCCAGTAAGAAGATTATCTAGAATTTTTCCGTCGTCAGACATCGCTTTCATTTCTCAAGTTCGACTTAAGATTTACTTGATAAATGCTCTTCTAAGAAAACCATAGGAATTTGATAAATCATCATAAGAATCTGAAAGAAGTTAAGTAGTCGAACTCAATACACTTGGGATAGATAGAACCAGGAGAATCCAATACAGACCGCACGCATACAGAGCAATATACAACTGCTCAAACTTTTTAAACGTTTCAAGAGCCTAATCATAAATCTAAAACACTACCCATTAAACAATAAAAATTGAGGTGAAAACATGACTGCAACAACAATTGAGTACCCTAAGAAAACACGAGAGTTCCATAACCACCATTTTGATTCCACTATTTGGAACGATTTCAAATTCCGCGACGATGACATTATCATCGCCACCTACGGTAAGTCTGGAACTACTTGGACGCAGCAAATCGTATCTCAACTTTTGTTCGATGGGGACGAAAACCTCGATGTACCTGAGATGTCCCCCTGGCTTGACTTACGAGTGCCTCCGAAAGAGGAAAAACTTGCTGCTGTCGAAGCACAAACCCACCGTCGCTTTCTTAAAACCCACTTGCCAGTTGATGCCTTGGTGTTTTCCCCACAAGCAAAGTATATCTATGTTGGACGAGATGGACGAGATATCGTGTGGAGCTTGTACAACCATCATGCCAATGCCAATGAGTTGTGGTACGACTTGTTGAATAACACACCAGGACTGGTAGGGCTTCCAATGGAGAAGCCACCTGCATCAATTCGGCAATACTTCCATGACTGGCTGGAACGCGATGGATACCCCTTCTATTCTTTTTGGGATAACGTTCGGTCTTGGTGGGAGATTAGACACCTGCCAAACCTTCTATTGTTGCACTTCGCAGAGTTGAAGCAGGATATGCCGAAGCAGATTCGGCGCATTGCTGAGTTTTTGGAAATTCCCATTGATGAAACTAAGTGGGAGAC
>JBDKJC010000103.1:0-8194 GCA_039796815.1 Cyanobacteriota bacterium
GCTATTTTAATCCTGAACTAGAAACTTTCATTAGAGACAGACTAAAAGCCATTATTGCTGGTGTATGCCAGATGCATGGTGCAGAATATCAACTCGATCATTGGCAGTTATATCCCCCGACAGTTAACGATCGCGCGATCGCTGAGTTAGTTCGTTCTGTGGCGATGGAAGTAGTAGAAACTCCAGTCGGAGTAGTACCAGAGTGCCAAACCATGGGAGGCGAAGATATGTCCTTCTTTTTGAATGAAGTACCAGGATGCTATTTCTTTTTAGGTTCGGCTAATCCTGAGAAACAACTAGCTTATCCTCATCATCACCCCCGCTTTGATTTTGACGAAACTGCGTTAGGGATGGGTGTAGAAATGTTTGTTCGCTGTGTCGAGAAGTTTTTGGCTAGCTAGTAAGATGATGAATCTTTGTTGACTGAGTTGGATAATGAAGCGTTTGTCCTAATCTTAATGCGTAACGCCACAGTATCGATGCGATCGCTTTTTTTTGTAATCCCAGTAAACCCTAATTCTCTGGTAGAAAATTACAATCTAATGTCTGTTTGATAGCATAAGGACAAGCTTCAGGCAAATGAGTAATTCCTGTTTCTCTAATCGCGTCTTGTCTTCCTCGTTGATAAGCCTTATTCAAAACGACTACATCTTCTAATAAATTTTTCAAACTGGGAGTATCTTCAATATAATAACTAATATTATTTCTTTCTCGACTGATAGTATTACTCCAGCTTCTAGTTCTTTTTTGGGGTTGAAATTGCCATTTAAGTAAATGATGATAGATAAGTCTTAAGCTAGATACTAACTTGTTACGTTCACTTCTACCCAAGCTTTCTATCTCCTCTATCAAATTTTCTAAGTCTAGTTTTTCAAAATCTTTACTTTGTAATAACCTACTGGTTTCTTCTAACCATAAAAGATAATCAGTGTCATACAAATCCTTAATTGTTGATGGATTAATAACCTGTTTATCGTACATAATTATCTTTGATTTTTTAGTAATTATAACTTATGTCTATTTAAATCAAAGAATGGTTAGGGACAAGGTATGTCTTGTCCATAATACTTAGGGTTTTGGCTTGTCTTCCAGCTTAAAGCTAGTAATTTGGGGGTTTTTAAAGTAATGATAAGCAGTACCAGATGCCTTTTGAATAAATTCCTTCGCCAGAGGAGAATTGTCGGGGCGCTTAACCAAAACAGAGGCAATATAACGTTTGCCATTCGGCATATCAATAATTCCCACATCACCTAAAACAGACTTAATATCTCCTGTTTTATGGGCAATAATTGCTCCTGATTCCAAGCCTTCAGGAAGTAAAGTATCAGTGATTGCGTTGCGCATAATATACAACATGCGATCGCGCGATCGCAAAGAAATTAAGTGGCCACTATCAATTTTGACTAGTAAATTACCCAGATCTGCTGAAGTTGTGGTGTTAGTTCCAGTTAAATCTGGCAGTAAGTTATGTAACCTGGTAGCCACCAATCCCATCTTGGTAAATCGCTGGTTTAATTGCTCCATGCCGCCTAAACGCTTAATCAGCATGTTGGTGGCAGTATTATCACTAATAGTCATCATCTGTTCGGCAATTTCTAGCACCGAAAACTTACTATTGACTGGTTCATACTGCATACCGCCAGAACCACCCGCAATGACATCTTTGGTCATAATCAACTCTTCTGCTAGATTGATTTTGCCTCGATCTACATCTTGAAACAAAGCAACTAGGATTGGTAATTTAATCGTGCTGGCAGCGGGGAGAGCCAGTTTACTGTCAATACTTACAAAACCTTTAGTGTCTAAATCTACGAAAAACATTTCTGGCTGCAAGTCAGGATATTGACTGGCTAATTGTTCGAGTTGAGATTTGAGGAGCGTAATTTCTTTGCCTAAAGAGGCGATCGCAAATAAACTATCTAGTTTGGCTTTGTGTTCACGATTTACCTTGACTTTAATGCTAGGATTAGGAGTTTTTTGTGATTCAGTCGCTTGAAAAGAACTTGCCATCGACATCAAAGAGCCAAAGATTGTGCTGAGTCCAATCGCAATAGTTAGGACATAGACTGCCAATTTTAAAGTTTTGGGGGATTTTGTCCCTCGACTATTGGTCGCTTTTTTTGGACGGCGATGATTAGAGCTTGATTTTACAGTTAAGTTTTGTTTTGAGCGAGAATTATTTTCAGCGATCGCTTTATGTTTAACTCGTTTTGGTTTAAACTCGCTAGATTTTTTAGCTGTAGCAGAATTGCCTAGAAAATTAGGTTTAGATTTGGGATTAACTTTGACACCTTTAGCTTTAGTCAGAGAAGACTTTTTGCCTTTACGATTCACTCTCAACTCCTAAAAAATAATTACATATTTATGGAAGCAAGCAACTAGTTCATTTCCCTTGACCCTCAAGGAAAATAGCGCTTAATCATACTCAATGGGATAAAAAATATAGTCAATCTTGACCGAAAGTAGCTTTAATCTCTGTCAGTAATGCAGTTTAACCCTATCTCATTACCATTCAACAGAATCTAATTTAAAAGTTAAAAGTTAAAACTAAAATTTCTGTCACTTCCGTATCACCCTGATTGACAATCAGCAAGATTACAGAGAGCGTAAACTATTCGGCGTTAATTGTTCCTCGATCAACAGTATGTAATTTTGCCTCGTAATTTACACTGGTAAATTTACGGATTTTTTCCCTTCAGCGATGTAGATGTTGAGAAATTTTTAGCAATGTGAATGCTCAATTCTCAGAGAGTTTTACTTGATTATGATTTGCCCAACGAATTTGACGTAAAATACCCCGCAGCATGGCCACTTCTTCAGGTTGGAGATTAGCTTTGTTGTAAAGGCGGCGAAATTTTTCCATTTTGACCGCGACAGTATGAGGATATAAATAGCCAATCTCTAATAACATTGCCTCTAAATCTTGATAATATCCTTCCAAGACTTCAATGGTCGCATGATTAGGCATAGGTGCGATCGCTGGTACAGGCATGACTGGTTTGGGAATCTGACCACTACTAATTTCTAACCAACCTTGATAAAGCTGATAAACGCAAATTGTCACTGCCTGAGCTAAATTCAAGGAGGGATAATCAGGGTTAGACTCAATACAGATAAATCTTTGAGCATGTTTTAGTTCATCATTACTTAGTCCGCGATCTTCCGCGCCAAATAATAAGGCTGATTGAATATTGGGAACGAGTAATCCACTTAGTACTGTCTTTGGGGATTCGAGCAAAATTGGCACACTGCGGGAACGTACAGTAGTGGCGATCGCCTGCTGGCAGCCAGTTAAAGCAATCGGAATACTCTCGACAATCTGCGCCGTTTCTAGAACATCTACCGCGTGTACTGCCATTTGTCTGGCTTCATCGGATTCGAGATCGCACCTCGGGTTAACCAATACCAGTTTAGTCAAACCCATATTTTTCATAATTCTGGCGATCGAACCCACATTTAAGGCTCCCGCAGGTTCTACCAGCACAATTCTAATATTTGCCAACAAGTTTTGCTTCATTTATCTAAATTAGCAATTAATCAGGAATAATAAAATTATGCTTTTTAATCCTGGCAAGACATGGCGAACCAACGCAAAAAATCAGATTTACCTACTAAAATTTGTCCTGTATGCGATCGCCCTTTCACCTGGCGTAAAAAATGGGAGAAATGCTGGGATGATGTTAAATACTGTAGCGATCGCTGTCGTCGTCGCAAACAGTCAGTTAACAGTGAATCATAAATTGATGCTGTTAACGCCTAAAAATCTTAGTCGTATTACTCTATCTTTACATTATGTCAGCTAATCAAGTACAGCCCAAACTAATCATTCACGGTGGCGCAGGAGGACATATTAAAAGTGAGCAGGGAGAAGCTAAAGTCCGTCAAGCTCTCCACAATATTGTGACGGAGGTTTATGAACTACTAGCTCATGGTGGTAGCGCAGTCGATGCGGTGGTGTTGGGTTGCCAACTACTGGAAAACCAGCCAACTTTTAATGCGGGAACGGGTTCAGTTTTACAGTCTGATGGTCAGATTCGGATGAGTGCTGCTTTGATGGATGGTGCAAAACAGCGTTTTAGTGGCATTATTAATGTTTCTCGCGTTCAACATCCCATCGAACTGGCTCAATATTTACAGGCAGAAGACGATCGCGTTCTTTCAGACTATGGTGCAAGTGAGCTACTGCGAGAATTAAACGTGCCTATTTACGACCCGCTTGTGGAAATTCGTCTGCAAGAATGGATGCAGGAAAGAGACGAGAATTTCACTAAAAGTATGGCGGGAGTAGTCGCTGAATCCGCTTTGATTCACGAACCCCGTAAAGGTACTATCGGCGTAGTTGCCCTAGACAGCTTGGGGAAAATCTGTGCTGGAACTTCTACAGGGGGCAAAGGTTTAGAAAGAATTGGTCGAGTCAGTGATTCCGCTATGCCTGCTGGTAACTATGCTGATGCTGCTGCTGGAGTTAGCTGTACAGGAATTGGCGAAGACATTATGGATGAATGTTTGGCGGCTAAAATTGTCATTCGCGTCACCGATGGGATGTCCTTACCAGAAGCGATGAAAAAATCTATGACCGAATCTCGTAGTCGTAATCGAGATTTAGGCGCAATTGCGATCGCCTCTAACGGCAGTATCTGTTGGGGCAAAACTAGCGAGATCATCCTCGCTGCTTATCATGATGGTCAAAAGATTGGCGATACAATTAACTGGAACAACCAGGATTTAATTGGCTACTCTTAAAATGAGTATTACGATTGTCTATATTGCTTGAAAAGTTTATACATAAATATATATATTTATGTGTATGAATATCGAAATCTTACTTGCAGACGACCAATCTTTGATTCTTGAGGGAATCAAGGCAATATTAGAATCAGAGCCAAAAATTAAAGTAGTTGGTACAGCTCAAGATGGTCAAACCGCGATCGCTCTGGTAAAAGAGCTACGCCCAGATATTTTATTGATTGACATTGAGATGCCCAAGATGAACGGTATTTTGGCAACCAAATATATTTGTAAATATTTGCCCAAGACTAAAGTGATTGTCTTGACAAGCCATAAAAACCAAGATTACATTGCTGAGGCTTTGCTAGCTGGTGCTTCAGGTTATCTGTGGAAAGGCAATTTGATTACGGATCTCAAACAAGAAATTTATTCTTTTGGCAAAGGTTATTCTGGCGTTAAAGCTAAATTATTGACTCAAACAGTCAAGAAAAATTCCCCGACTAATGTAGTTGACTATCAAGAAAAAATTATCTACTTCAAAAAATACCGTAAGAATATCTATAAACCTGCTGTCAATCAGCAAAAGCAGCAGCGATTGCGCAAAACTTCCAACATACGACTGGTCAATTCAGGTATCGCCAAAGCTGTTTTAGCTCCTACATTTAAACCTCTTGCTACCCAAGAAATCAAAACGGTAAATCCAAAAACCTTTAGTCCTGCAAGTGTTTGTAGTTCACCCAAATTTAATCGTCGAAAATACCTAAAAAAAATAATCTGGTTATTATTAGCGATCTCCAGCATCGTACTTTCAATTGTTATCTTTTAGAACTTTTCAGCAGTAGACCAGCTATAGTCTTAGTCTTTAAATGACTAAAAATCTGGAAACCTAATTTTAATGAAGACTTATGCAAGAAATTTCAGATTATCCTTCTGCTTCGCGCTCAATCGCCGAGCGACCACCAACTTTAGCAGATAGCCAAGCTAGAGTTGCAACTATCGCAATAGCCAACACAGTAGCTACAGTTGCGTAGGTATAAAGTGCTGGAAGTGAATCGTTTTCTCCTAAAAAGTACTTGAAAGTAGCTTTAATAGCATCATTCCAAGCTAAAGCAGCAACCAATCCTAATGATGCAGATGCCAATGTAATCATTGTTTGCAAGAAAGTACGAATTGTTTGAACCGAACGTTCTCTTGAAGATATACGACGAGACATAGTAATTTGACTAAAACTTATATTGTTGCCTATGTTTATATCACAATAGAGTTATTCTGATTGTTTCAATATTTAAAGCAAAAGAATTACGATCGCAATGGGAAGCAAATCAAAAATATATCTCAATGAATAGTTTAAAATATCCTCAGCAAGGGACAATATAAACAATATAACCAGTATAACCAGAAGTAGACATAGACTTTTTCAGCTAGATTGAAAGTGAGTAAATAATAACTGTATGCAAATTTATCTAGATAATAGTGCCACGACGAAACCTCGTCTAGAAGCAATTTCCGCAGCTCAAGCTATATTTGAAGAGCAATGGGGAAATCCTTCGAGTCTTCACGATTGGGGACAGCGATCGGCCACAGTTTTAGAAACAGCTAGAATGCAGGTAGCAGACCTACTCAATGCTTTTAATCCTGAATCTATTGTTTTTACCTCTGGAGGGACAGAAGCTAATAATTTAGCGATTATGGGGGTAGCTAGACAATATAGTAAGCCACAGCATATTGTTATTTCTAGCGTTGAACATTCGGCGATTAATGAACCCGTCAAGCTCTTAAAACAATGGGGATGGCAAATAACTAAACTGCCTGTAAATCGCTACGGTAGGGTCAATCCTCTAGACCTACAGGCATCTCTACAACCTAATACGGTCTTAGTATCCATCATCTATGGACAAAGTGAAGTTGGAACATTGCAACCAATAGAAAAGCTAGCAGCCATTACCAGAGAACATGGCGCTTTATTTCATACCGATGCAGTACAGGTTGCAGGACGTTTACCTATTGATGTGGCTCAGTTGAAGATAGATTTATTATCTTTGTCTTCCCATAAACTATACGGCATTCAAGGAGCAGGCGCTTTATACATCCGTGAGGGAATTGAGCTAGTACCTTTGCTTGGTGGTGGTGGGCAAGAAGCCAAAATCCGTTCGGGAACCCAGGCATTACCAGCGATCGCTGCTTTAGGTATAGCGGCAGAGTTAGCAGCAACCGAGATGCAAACCGAAGTTTTTCGTCTAAGTAGCTTGCGCGATCGCTTATTCGATCTCATGGCAGACTATCCTTGTTTAGAGACTACAGGCGATCGGATCTATCGTTTACCCCATCATGTCAGTTTTATCTTAAGCGATCGCTTTGCCAGTAGAGCTAAAGATGTTACGGGCAAAACCATCGTCAGACAGCTAAATCTAGCAGGCATCGGCATCAGTGCTGGTTCAGCCTGTCATAGCGGTAAATTAAATCCCAGCCCTGTTTTATTGGCAATGGGTTACAACCCAGAAACAGCAAAGCGAGGCATCCGTTTAACCTTGGGCAAAGATACTATGGAGGCAGATATTGATTGGACAGCAATGGTGTTAAAGCAGGTTATCTGTCGCTTAATGACTCCCTTGGTTTGCTGTAGCTAAATAACTCCTAAGAAACAAATTAATCTGCATAATTATAATTGCCAATGCTTAAGCCTTTAACCAGGGAAAAAACCGAACAGTTAATTCCCCTCATTGCTACTGGAGAACAATATGCCTATTATTGGGGCAAGTGGTCTGATGTATTGAATCGACTTTTAATTTCTTTTATTGGGGTAGTCGTAGTTCTAATTTTAGATGCGCTGTTTGGCAATCAGGGAGACGCTCTAATTTTACTCTTAGGTGGAATTGTCGCTCTTTACTGGCTGTGGTGTCCTGTATATCAGGCAAGCCTACGTAATTCTGCTAGTCGTCGCTTTAAATATTCTGGCTTTTGGCGCGGTCAAGTTCTCGATGTTTACCTGACAGAAGAATTAATTGGTGAAGAAGAAACAGTTAATCAACGAGGAGAATTGGTAATTGTAGAGAATCGCGAACGCTGGATTAACTTGGCATTGGGGGATGAAACAGGTTTTGAGGTTGAAATTCAAGCTCCCCTACAACGAATTCACAAAGGAATTAAACCAGGACAGACGGCTGAATTATTAGTGTTATCAAACGAGCTAGATCTCAGTCAAATTAACAAGATTTCTGATGCTTATCTTCCGCAAAAAGATCTTTGGATTGGACAGTATCCTTATATCCAACGAGATGTGTTTCTCGAAGTTAGCCGTCAATTAGGCGGAAAAACTCCCCCCAGAGTACGCCGCCAAACTAATCCGAGAATTAAAAAACGCGATCGCTAGCGAGCAATGAGCAATGAGCAATGAGCAGTCTTAAAGGATATGCCCTAAAGGATTCCCTATCGGTCACGTAGCGGTATACCACAAGGGTACAATGTG
>JBDKJC010000104.1:0-8148 GCA_039796815.1 Cyanobacteriota bacterium
AACAAATTTTTACGGTTAAATCAGTGTAGTTTTGAATGACCCATCCCATCACCTGCACTGGGTGTAACCATCCCCAAGGATCGCCAATAATATAGTCTAGACAAGCCGCGAATACGAGAATTACGCTAGGTGATGAACTAAGATCTAGGACTGAATTAATCTCGAATTTGAGCAACGTTCTCTTCCCAATTTTGTCCGTCAAATGAACGAATAGTAAAGCGATCGATGATGTCTCGATCTAAACAGCGAAGATTAACATCAATCATCTCAGGATGAGAACGAGGGCGGTAAAAAGCATGAATGCCACAGATCGAACAAAAAGTGTGTCGAGCAATCTTGGTATTAAAACTATAGGAGGTTAGATTATTTGCTCCCTGCAATAGCTCAAAATTTTCGGTAGGAACAATTAGATGCAAAAACCCTTTTTTACGGCAAATAGAACAATTGCAATCGTCTGCTGTAAATCTATCTATTAGTACTTCAAAACGGACTGAACCACAATGACAGCCACCTTGATAAGTTAATGCTTTTTGGGATTTAGTCAATTCATTTAAAATTGAATAGTAGAAACTCTATATATTGTATACAGAAACAGCTTTAAGAATATATTTTTTGGTTAGATTAACCCCCACCATAGTAGATTGTCAAGTTTGAATTGATGGGTTGAGATTAGGTAGTCCTAAAGGATACCGCTCCGCGACGCGCAGCTAGTGCTAAAGTATACCGCTCCGTGACCGATAGGGAATCCTTTAGGGCATATCCTTTAGGGCATATCGCGTCACCGCTTCGCATATAGGTAGTAGGTAGTAAGTTAAAAACTTATTACTCAAAACAAATTTGACGACCTAATAGTTATTTTTTGTAATCCACAATTGAGCGTAATTTTCGCCAGATTAGGCTTAAACCAAAGATATTTAACCTTTTAAACCACAAAGTTATTTTTTTCTCCTTGAGCTGCCTGCCAACTGCGAGCATCATAATATAGATCGGCCAAAGTAATTCCATATAGGGCTTCTTTTAGTTTTTGATGTAGTCTACGCCAAAGGCTAAACGTAACCCAATCTTCGGCTAAATTGCAATCGGGAAATTGGCGAGGTAAAGGTTCAATAGTTTCCCCCACCGCTTCTAAAATTTTGCCCAATGAAATTTGCTCTGGTTTAACTGCTAGCTGATATCCTCCCTTTGCTCCCCTAACTGAATTGACAATGCCAGCTCGTCGCATTTCTATCAATAACTTTTCCAGATAAGGTGCGGGTAAATCTTGTCTTTGGGCAATCATTTTCACTGATGTTGGTTGATATGCTGGCTGTAAGCTTAGATCTAATAATGCCTTCACACTATAATGACCGCGAGTAGTTAATTTCATTGATAAAATTTTAATCTTTAGTAAAACCTGTGTATATTAGTCGATTTTTTCACGAAATTATAAATATTAATTATTGGCAATCTCAGCATAGATCAATAAAATTAAATTTTGATTTTTTAATTTAGTTTATTATGCTCAATAAGTGTAATATAGTTTTATAGGCAAATAAAAAATTAAAAAGATTGGCTCAAGCTAAACTTTAAGCTGAAAGCAAAATTGTAAACCAAACAGATTTTTAGTTGTTTCAAATTTAATGGCAAAAACAACCCAACCACAACCTTTAGTCGGTTCAACGTTAATAGATAGAGTAAAAGAGCTTGGCACTCTCTCGAAAGAAGAGAAAGCCAAAAAATGTGGCTACTATACAGTCACCAAAAACGGAGTAGAACGAGTCAACATGATGAAATTTCTCAATGCATTAATTGATGCAGAAGGAATTGAATTAGATAGTACCTCCAATGGACAAGGTAGAGGTGGACGTTCTGCTAGTTATAGAATTAGCGTCCAATCTAATGGTAATTTACTAATTGGCTCTGCTTACACTAAGAAAATGGGGTTAGAACAGGGAGATGAGTTTGAAATAACTTTGGGTAGAAAGCATATTCATTTACGGCAGATTGGTGTAGATGATGAAGACTAGGCAACTATAAATTTTATAGATAGAGATCGTATAATTTATGCCAGTTTATGTCAGCTAATTAACAAAAAAGAAAGCTAGTTAGAGGAGTTCGGTTTGATATAGATTTATCTACCGTTTGACCTCTTTTTTGGTTTTGCCACTTAATTTTAGAAGATAAATTAATTATATGGTTTTCTGTTATTGATAGCTTATAATTTATTTGATAGCAGCTAAAAAATGCAGCGACAACTAAAATTGATCGCTCCAATTTTCTGGTTAATTGCCAATTAATTAATTCACATAAAGCAAATTAATTCAACTTAATAAAGTAAACTCAGTTATTTTGTTTACTACTAAAAAATCATCTGGCGATTGTCACGACCGAAATTGAGACTGGGGCGAGCTACTGTTTGAGCAAGAGTCTGTTGCTGCACAACTTCAGCGATCGGTGTCATTGGCTGTAATTCTCCACGTTCCCAAATCCAATGAGGGGAAATTACCAACAAAAAAATAGAAACAAAAAGACCCCAAAATAACAAAGAGATAAATTGCTTGTCTTGCTGAGCAATAGCGATCGCTGTAGCGCCAAAAGTGACGCTGAAAGAACCACAAATAAACGGTAAGTAAAAATCAATATAGTTGCGCATACCCCAGTTCAGTCCTGCTAAAGCTGCTAAAGCTGCCATCAAAGCAAAACCATATATCCAGCTTCGAGGATAAATAATAAAGCTTGGTAAATTGCGAATTCTGTCTAGCTGTTTTCCTGCTGCCAAAGCTAAGGCGGGATAAAGAGGCAATACAAGCCAATCATTTTGGTTAAGCATTAAAAACCCCAGAACCAAATAACCCCCCAGCCATACCGCCAAGAGCTTTCCCCATCCCCAATGAAGATTATGCTGAATTAACTGTATTCCTGAAAACATAACCATTAGCCAGGGCAATAAATACTGTAAGCTTTGAAGCAGATAGTAGCCAGGAGACGATTCAACTACGGCAAAATGCTGTTGCGGTTGAGTCAGAAATAAATTTAAGAACCCCTCACCAACATTAAGCTGACGATAGTGGAAGAATTGAGTGCAATACCACGCCAGGCTAGGAACTGCACCGAGTAATAGTCCGCCCCAAAAATAAGCCGAACTGAGTAATCGAGGAGTATCCCAAAATAAAAATAACAAAACGATCGCCAAAACCTGAATTCCAAATAGTCCATTCGTCAGGCTCATTAAACTAAAGCCAATTCCTGTAATTAAAGTCCATTTTAGGTCACGGCGCGAGCGTAAAACTGCCCAAATCGTCAATAGTTCAAAACACAGCAACGGTCCGTCTAAAGTAGCTAATCGACTGTAGCGCACTACAGGGACACAAGTCAGGTAGACTAGAGCCGAAAACAACGCAGGAAGACGAGCGACAAAAATTTCCCGTCCGATCTGATAAAGTAAGAGCACCGATAAAGCCCCTAATAAAGCTCCAGGAAAACGAGTGGTCATTTCGCCTACGCCACTAATTCCATAGGCGATCGCTACTAAATTATGTACCAGAGGAGGCTGCTCTAGATAAGGTTCATGCCAAAGAGTCGGAAAAATCCAGGTACTTAAATCAGTACTGCGATAAATCTCTTTTGCCACTTGTGCCAGAGTTGACTCATGAGAATCTAGCAGAGGTAAACTTGACAAATTAACCAAAAACAAAGCTGCTGCTGCTATCAATAAACCAGTTAGGCAGAGAAACTCAAGCCAAATTTCACTTTGGCGTAGCCTATTAGATGAGCGTTTCCACATCGATACATGGTGAATGGGCATAAGTTAATGAAGCAACTAAAGCTAATTGTTTATCTTGACAATTTTGATTAGTAAGAGCGTAAAAACATCAGACTCAAAATATAGCTTTTTTTTATTCTAGACAGATTTAGCTTGAGTCTAAACTAGAGCAATCCCGATTAACACAACAGTACCCAGAGATTTATTAATTTAAGTCTATTCAACGATCGCCGAAGATTGTTCCAAAACAACTTCGCAAAATTTCGAGCTTGAGATTTGCCCTAATTAGTTTATCTCTTTTTGTCACTCAAAACGAGATTAATCCATTTTACCAATCGCTTTTTTGAGGGCAATTACTGCATTATTTGTGAATTATTCCAATTCCTTAATAATTTTACTGTAGGCTAAATTTAGGTGAAATAGACTAGTTACTAAGTCCAGGTTTTTTCTAATTAGATCCACAATTTTGAGGTTAACTAATATACTTGAATGGGAAATGAAATAAGGTAACTATTACGGCGTGTTTTTTGTTCTCAAGGACGACGCATAGCTAGTCCTAAAGGACTAAGTCCTCGAAGGAGGATACCCTAAACGGTTAGCTTCGCGTCAGCTTCGTAAACGAAGGGAATGCTAAAGTACTAACTTCGTGTCGTCCTTTAGGGCAAATAGGAAGCTTTCCAGCAAAAAGCCACCTTACCAAATTGAGCAATCTGTTTTTTTGAAGCTCTCAAGTAACAGCCTGCATAGAAAGCTAATTTTTTGCCGATCTTATGGAAGAATCTTTTCAAATTACCATCCAAATAGTCATTGCGGTTCTAGCAGGTATCAGCGCCCAAGTTGTAGCCGAATATTTCAAAGTCCCTAGTATTGTTTTTCTCTTGCTATTCGGCATCTTATTGGGTTCGAGTTCGCTAAATATACTCCATCCTCATGACTTAGGGGTCGGACTAGAGGTGCTAGTGGCTCTTTCAGTGGCGATCATCTTGTTTGAAGGAGGCTTGAATTTAGAGCTGCGAGAACTAGGTAAGGTGTCAGGTAGTTTGCGTAACCTAGTCACTATCGGTACTCTAATTACTCTCATCGGGGGTGGTATGGCTGCCCACTGGCTAGCAGAGTTTCCTTGGGCGATCGCTTTTTTGTATGCTTCTTTAGTAGTGGTGACTGGTCCTACTGTAATTAGCCCGCTATTAAAACAAGTGAGAGTAGATCGCCAGGTAGCTACCCTATTAGAAGGAGAAGGGGTACTAATCGACCCTGTGGGGGCAATTTTAGCCGTAGTGGTACTAAATACTATTCTGAATACCAATGCCGCACCAATGGACATCATGAGTGGTCTACTGCTGCGTCTTGGGATCGGTGCGATCGTCGGAGGACTTGGCGGCTGGTTGCTAGGATTACTCTTGAAACAGGCAAACAGTATTTCAGACGAACTAAAAAATTTGGTAGTCTTGGCTGGTGTGTGGGGACTGTTCGGGCTGTCTCAGAGTTTACGCAGCGAGTCTGGACTAATGGCAACCGTCGTCGCTGGCATTGTCGTTAAAGCTTCAGCTCTTCCTGAAGAAAGGCTGTTAAAAAGATTCAAAGGTCAGTTAACGGTGCTGTGTGTTTCCGTGCTGTTTATTCTGCTGGCAGCCGATCTTTCTATTGCCAGTGTCTTTGCTCTAGGCTGGGGTAGTGTCTTAGCGGTAGCGGTTTTAATGTTGATAGTCAGACCCATTAGTATTGCTGTTTGTACCTGGAATAGCGAGCTAAATTGGCGACAAAAGGCTTTTTTAGCTTGGATTGCGCCCAAAGGCATCGTATCTGCTTCTGTAGCTTCTTTATTCGCCATTTTATTAACAGAGAAAGGAATTAATGGTGGAGACGCGATTAAAGCTTTAGTCTTTTTAACTATTTTAATGACGGTTTTCTTTCAAGGGTTGACGGCACGGTGGGTAGCGAAATGGTTAAATATTACCTCTAATGATGCCAAGGGAGCAGTGATTATTGGCTGTAATGGCTTAGGTCGCTTCATGGGTCGCTTGTTTCAGCAGTTAGGAGAGTCGGTAGTAATGATTGATACCGATCCTGATGCCTGTAAAAAAGCTGAAGCCGATAATTTACCGGTCTTTCAAAGTAGCGCCCTCGATGCTGAGGTTTTAGCTGAGGCTGGGATCGAATCCATGGGAACTTTTTTGGCTTTAACTAATAATGGCGAAGTAAATTTGGTTTTGGCTCAAAGAGCAGCAGAAGAATTTAAACCCCCTAGGGTACTAGCTGCTTTCCCTCAAAATAATTCTACCGAAGGCAATAGCGCCAGTAAAGTTAGTCAAGCGTTAATTTCTCAGTTACCAATTAAAATTTGGAACAGCTATATTGATGAAGGTCAGATTAAACTGGGTAGAACCATCATTCAAGAATCAAATTTTTCTTTTAAATCGGCTCATCTACAGGCTTTAATTCGCGCTGGTGAAATGCTGCCTTTGATCTTGAAGCGTGGAGATAGCTTTCAAGTAGCAGTAGCAGATGAAGAATGGCAGGCGGACGACGAAATTTATTATTTGATTCATGACCCCAGACCAAAATTATTGAAACGTCTTTCTGGAGGAAATCAATCTTCTCGCTTACTTTTAGAGCGCCTACCCGAAGTGGAAGAAATCTCTTTGGCTACATCGAACCCCCAAATATCTTCTGAAAAGGTTGAAGAGACTATTTAGATTCTTGGGGCTTACTTTTTAATTAATAGATTTTTTGCAGAATTGTTTTTAGTAGATGGCACTATCATGAAAAGTGGAGTTGTATAAAATAAATTTTGAGTTTTATGGATGTCAAATTAATAATTTTAGTCTTAACAGGAATTTTTACAGTAGCCTGTCTGTATTTTGGCACCAAAGGTGGTTATTACGATACAGACAAATATGATGGCAACGGGTCTGCTCATTAACCTCTTAATTATCGCTTAGAAATTACCAAAAATTTGGGCTTAGTGATGCAGAAAACTATTTTTACTAACTGATTTACGTACTAATTTATCCTAAAGGATACCCTAAAGGACTAGCTTATACTAAAGCCCTAAAGGATTCCCTTCGGTCACACTCGCTGACGCGATAGCTAACCCTTTAGGGTCGCATCGTCCGAAGGTGTCTATCACGGATACACCTACGGATATACCCTTTAGGGTCGCGTCGCACTTCGTTATCTGTTAAGACGGGGTAATGGATAATGGGAATATTATTTGGGCGTTGCTGAATTGTAATGTTATTAAGCGATCTTCTATCTCTTTTACAAAAAATTGTTATTTTAAAAAGCTTATGGCTTAGAGCTTAAAGATGCAAACAGTAATCTTTTGTACGACATTACTCAATCAGCAACGCCATTATTTGGTTTTCGTCACCAAGCTTTCGATCGATGATTAAAATCATTATTTTTCGTATTCTCTGCGTAATGTCAGTTGTTAAATAACGTTTTACTCATAAATTTTCAATTACTTTATCACCCATCTGTTGAGTATTTAACAGAGTATCACCTTCACCACATATTTCTTTGGTTCTAAACCCTTGCAATAACGTTGCCTCAACTGCCTTTCTTATTTGATTAGAAATATTGTCCATTTCAAAACTATATTCAAATATCATTCCCACAGTTAAAATTGCACCTAAAGGATTAGCAATTCCTTGTCCAGCAATATCAGGTGCTGACCCATGAATAGGCTCATAAAAATACGGCTTGGATAAACCAATAGCTGCTGAAGGGATCATGCCAATTGAACCTGATAAAAGAGCAGCTTCATCACTTAAGATATCGCCAAACTCATTATTCATCAAAATTACATCAAATGTTGATGGCTTAAGAAGTAAAATCATTGCCATAGAGTCTACTAACTGATGAGATAAGTGAATATCTGGATACTTTTTAGATATCTTATCCACTTCTTCACGCCAAAGCTTGGAGGTTTCTAAAATGTTAGATTTATCAACAGATAACAACTTTTTTTTGCGCTTTGAAGCGTATTTAAAGGCTAAGCGTGCTACATTTTGAACGTTCGATTGCGAGTAAAGAGCTGTATCAAATGCTTCATATTCTCCATTTTCTAGTTTCTTTCTTCCTTTTGGTCCAAAATACAATCCGTTTAATAGTTCTCTAATAATTAATATATCAACGCCATCTTCAACATACTTATCTTTAATGGGTACATTCTTTTTTAAACTTTCTGGCAACCAAATAGGTCTTAAATTGGCAAAGCAATTTAATATTTTTCTAATTTTTAACAAAGCCGCTTCTGGACGATTCTCAAGCGGAAGATGATCGTATTTCGGGTCTCCTACAGCACCTAGGAATACTGCATCATAACTACTCAACTGATTTATTATTTCTTCTTTAATTGGAATACCATTTTTTTTTATTGATTCTCCACCTACATCTTCATT
>JBDKJC010000105.1:0-8137 GCA_039796815.1 Cyanobacteriota bacterium
CAGGCAGTCAGGTCACGGACTTGTAAACGAAGAGATCTTAAACCTAATTAATCAACTGTTCATTGCTCATTGCTCATTGATAAAAAGGCGATCGCGACAAAACTTAAACTAATTTTTCTCTACCATAAGACTATTAGATTGCTGCTTAAGTTGCTGTGGTTGAGAATCTAGTTGACGAACATTAAATCGATTAGAATCGCGATCGATTTGCCAGCGGTCTAAAATATCTTTGACTAAAACTTCTTTGAGCCAAACTTGAGCAACCACTGTAATTGGTAAAGCTAAAAATAAGCCTGCAATACCAAAAAATACAGCAAAAATAACTTGAGATAGAAGAGTCACCGCTGGTAATAATGATACCTGTCTTTGCATAACTATAGGTGTTAAAATATTAGTCTCTACCTGTTGAATTACGATATAAAGAATTACCACTGCTAATGCTTTCCAAGGTGCATCTAGCAACGCCATGGCTGCGGGGGGAATCACACTTAATAGAGGTCCTAAATTAGGAATAAAAGTTAGGATGCCAGCTAACAAAGAGTTTGCCAAAGGTAACCTTACTCCCAAACATAGTAGACCAATTCCGCTCAAAACAGCAATTACAGTCATACTAAAAAGAATAGCGATCGCCCAACCACCTAAATTCTTCTCGCACTTTTTGAGGATGGTTTTTACTCGCCGACGATAGAAAGCAGGAAACATTAAGAGAAACATTTTTTTGTAAGGAGTGGGATTAGATGACAGCATGAGTGTCACTACTATTACTAAAAAAGAATTTAAAAATATGCCTAAAGTACTAGAAAATAGACCGAAAAAACTACTAATAAATTGATCCGCATAAGCTTGCAGATTTTGTGTCAGAGATTCCAATCCTTTAGCTTCTTGAAGTAAATTTTGGGGTAACAAATTACGTAGTGAGTTATTGAGGCTACTAAGCTGTTCTAAGCCTTGAGGAACTAACTCTACCAACTGCCGAAACTGATCGATAAATGGCGGGATAATTAAAGCAATAAAACCAATAACAAAAGTTAATACTCCAGTAACAGCGATCGCCAGTGCTGTTTTGCGTTTAAGGGAAAATTTTGACTGTAGTAGCTTAACCAATTGATTGATCGTCGTGGCAAAGACAATCGCAGCAAAGGCTAACAATAAAACTTGTTTGATTTGCCACAGAATATACAGGGCGATAATAATAGCTAAAAATCCAATTAGTGTCCCCAACCGCACAATTTTTTTCTCCAATTCCAATGATTTAAACTTAGTAGTTTATTCACTGGCTGTCGTCTAACTAAAGATTGCTTTCTTAATGGACATTTAATAATTCAGGATCGACAATTGATCGATCTGTGCTGTATTAGTTGAATTAAACGAAAATTTTAGATGACAAAAATATTGAATAATCTGCACTCTAACTAATCAACTACAGTAAGTACTTGCAGTTTGGGCTTAATTAATTTATGAAATTTGACTTTTTATCCTGGGAATTTGGTGCTAATCAGCTAAATGACTATTTACTCGCAGCGGTTATTTTATTTTGCTCCATCGTATTAATTAAAATACTCAGACGTTCAACTTTCCAAAGTCTTAGAAAGTGGTCAGCGAAAAGCGAAAATATCTATGACGATGCCATTGTCAGCATCTTGGAAAGAGACTTAATTCCCATCGCCTACATTGCTAGTATTTATCTAGCTGTGGATAATTTAGCTTTGCATCCGATACTCGAACGCACTGTAAACGTCATTGTCGTAATCACTTCAACTATTTTGGCAATTCGATTCATTTGTGCAGCGAGTGAATATATCATCAAAATTTATTGGCTTAACTATCAACGCAATAACGTTAATTTAGAACAAAGCATTGATGCCTTGATGCCTGCGATTAGAATAGTAATTTGGCTAATTGGGATTGTCTTTTTACTCGATAATTTGGGGTTCAATATTTCCGCCGTAGTCACTAGCTTAGGGATTGGGGGAGTTGCGATCGCTTTGGCTTCTCAAGGAGTTTTACAAGACTTATTTAGCTATTTTTCCATTCTCTTAGATCGTCCTTTTGAACTAGGCGACTTTATTGTTGTCGGTGACTATCTCGGTACAGTAGAATATGTCGGAATCAAGACGACTAGACTCCAAAGTGTCAGTGGAGAGCAGATCGTGATGGCTAATACCGATTTAGTTAGCTCACGTATTCGTAACCATAAAAAAATGCGCCAACGTCGGATTGTCTTTAAATTTGGTGTGGTATACGAAACTAGTACCGACAAATTAGTACAAATTCCCAATTTGATTCGCGAGATCATCGAACAGACAGAAAATGCGACCTGCGATCGCGCTCACTTTTCAGGCTATGGTGAGTATAGTTTAAATTTTGAAGTAGTTTATTTAATTAACACAAATGACTACAGTGTCTATATGAATGCCCAACAGGAAATCAACCTCGCAGTTAAAACTAAGTTTGCTGAATATGATATTGAATTCGCTTATCCCACACAGATTGCTTATTTAGATACCTTACCTACTGGGATATTAATTAAGCAAGAATCAATGGTAGAAACAAGTGCGTAGACTGGTAGTAGGTAGTGGGTAGTAGATAATCATTACTGATTACTGATTACTGATTACCCAAAAAAAGCGATCGCCTTAGTAAGTTGTCAACTTTGAATTGATGAATTGAGGTAGGTAGAGTTTTAATACTAGGATGATTTGCTTTGTTGCCCCATCAAAATGGCAATCAGTACGATTAAAATTCCTATCAATTGAAGGAGTGTAAATGTTTCCTGTAAAAAAACGTATCCAATAAGTGTGGCTACAACAGGACTCAATAGCCCTAAATACGAAACAGCGGTAGCGCTTAGCGTATTGATTCCTCGAAACCAAAGCCCATAAGCAAGTCCAGTACCAATTACACCTAAGTAGACAAAGCCCCAGAAATTAGTTTTTGTCACTTCTGTAAATGGTCCCTCACTAATCAAGGCAATTGGCAGTAACATCAGTCCACCCACCGTTAACTGCCACGCCGTAAAAACAATTAGAGAAACTGGAGGCTTCCATAGTTTTACCAACACAGTACCGAGTCCCATAGCCGCAGCACCAGCGAGAGCAGCAGTAATACCAATGGAATCGAGGCGGGCAGCAGGATCTAGGACTAATAGTCCAACACCTATAAAACCCGCGATCGCAGCTATGATAGACAACTTAGATGGCTTTTTACTCAAGATCTGCCAGGCGAAAAATACAACCAATAAAGGTTGGATTGCTCCTGCCGTTGCTGCTACCCCCCCTGGGAGGCGATAGGCTGCTACAAATAATAATGCTTGAAAAACGCCGATATTTAGACCGCCTAAAACGAAAATACGCCACCACCAATTGCCTTTAGGCAGTTTTCTGAAGCCTATAGTTAGCAAAATACCAATGGGGAGCGATCGCATTGAGGCTACTAATAACGGATGGTTAGGCGGCAAAAATTCTGTTGCCACAATATAGGTCGTTCCCCAGGAAATCGGCGCTAAAGCTGTTAACAGGGTGTTGGAAAAACGACCTGTAGGAGCATTCATAGTTTATTTTGAGATTTAAGATACTCGATATTACAAGATTTATCTTGACACATTAGCAGAAGCTCATGTCTAATAGTTCTTTGGGATCTGGCGATCGCTGTTTAAACACCAGATTATGGATCAAAGATAAATTAATTAGCGATCGCCAACACCAATGATATGTAGTCTCCAAATGTTTCCAAAGCTAAGAGCCAAGAGCCGCCCTAAAGGGTATATGCGGAGCAGTATCCGTAATAGACACCTTCGGACGATGCGCGGTCCTTTAGGGAAGCGAGTGAGACCGAAGGGAATCCTTTAGGGCTTTAGTATAAGCTTCGCGTCATAGCTGATAGTTAAGTACTAGTTAGCAAACACCCACCACTTTAACTTGTCACCAATAGGGCTGAATCTACTGATTAAGTTTACGTTTGATGGCTGTTGCCAAGTCGCCAACACCTGGATTTTCTAGGAGATTATAGTGATCGATAGGAAGTTCTATAATCGCAGGAGGCTTTTGAGAATAACCACTGTGACTTTCAATAAAGGAGTAATCATCACCATCGGCTTTAAAGATCGTGATGGGTGCAATAATCTGTCTCTCCTCTAGTTCTGTAAAGGTATACTTAGCTTCATAGGTTAGGTTGACAATTTTGACTATCCTTTTCACTAGCTCTAAATCGAGTTTCTTATATCTGGCAACGAAGGATGCAAAACTATTTTCATCCTGGGAAACCTTAAAACACTCTTCCAAAGCAGTTCCAGTAATACTACGGGCAAAAACCGAGAAGAGAATTGCCACATAGGTCTGATTATTAAAGTTCGCTTCCTGATTATCAACAGTTTCGCTGGCAACTTTAACTTTAGGTGAACCAGGAGCAATCAAAAAGAGATTTTCGACTGATTCTCCCGACTGCTCAAGTTGATGAGCAACCTCAAAAGCGACCCTAGCGCCAAAGGAATATCCCCAGATCGTATAAGGCCCAACTGGTTGAATACTTTTGATCTCCTTGATATCTTCTGCTGCCATCTCGCTAATACAAGAAAATGGTTCTTCACCTTGGTTAATTCCATGAGCCTGTACACCATAAAAGGGGCGATCGAGATTTATTTGGTCTGCCAATAATCCCAAGTTCATGGGGTAACCACCTAATCCTGGCCAGCAATAAATAGGATTTTTTAAACCCTCGGACGACAGACTTACCAAGCGGGAGGAGAGTTGAAGTTCATCACTGTCAATCAGACTTGCTAGTTCCTCAATAGTTGGAGCTTCAAAAAGAGTATTTAAAGGTAAGTCAAGCTCAAATTCTCGATTAATTCTATTGATCAAACTCACGGCAATCAGTGAATTTCCGCCAGATTGGAAAAAATTATCTTCAATTGAGACAGAATCCCACTTCATTGCCTCCCGCCACATTCTGCTCACTATTTGTTCCGTCTCTGTAGTAGGTTCAACAATAGGTCGGTCATTCATGTCCAGATTTACTTTGTCTGAAGCCTCTAATGCCTTGTTGTCAATTTTGCCATTAGCGGTCAGTGGAATTTTATCCATGACAACAATTCTGTTAGGCATCATATAATCAGGCAAAAAGTTACGAATATCATCTTTGACCAACTCTGCTGGCCCTTTTAGATGAATCGAGTCTTCTTTCATTCCCTCACTAACTAGCTGTTCATCACTTATTAGACCACCGATACAGAAATATGAAGGACCCATCTCTTCATTATTACTGCTGAGTATCTTGTTAATTCGTTTTGCTGAAGGGAGATCGTTACCAGTCTCGGAACTATATCCTGATGATAATAAACCAATATTTTGCTCATTTTGCTGTAAATGTTGCAGCATTCTGCCCAGATCAATATAGCTATCCCATTTCCTTTCACATCTACCAATGAGAGAAATACCAAAACTTGCTTGTTTGTATGTTTGTTGATTAATGGCAATGACATGCTTCTTAAGAATCAGGTCATCTGAAATTTTTACTAATTGACCATTATTATATTTATACTGACCAGCAGGTAGATCGACTATCTTGTCAGGATGACTTTGCACATAAAGATCGACTGATTCTCCCGACCATGATCGAATTTCAGGTACAAGCTCAAAAGTGCCTAGATAATAATATTCTTTCTCTGAAGTGTTTGCAGGAATCAACTTTTGTTTCACTTCAAGAAGCTCTTGAAGATTTCCAATACCAAGGTTGTATGTTGGCAGAATCTTATCAAATAGACCTAGCATATGACCAGTTTCCATTTTTAAAACTTCCTCAACATTTGTCTTATAAACTACCTCGATCGCTTTTTTCTTGCCAATAAAGTGTAATTTGATGCGTCTTTTTTCTGCACTTACAATCCTATTGACTAGTATTAATTGATGGTGTTGTGGATGATAATAATAATATCCAGATGGCAAATCAGCTATGTTGACTAATTCAAGATATAGTTGAGTGGCATATAATGCTCCTGGTGATGCATAACCGTATTTGGGCAATAAACGCTCTTCACTGTTAAACTGACCGAAATATCTGAGAATATCACCTAATTCCTCAATGCTCAGCTCACTCAAGTTGCTATAGACTTTAGAACTATCTCCTGCACCATCAGCAAATTGTCTATTTAGCCAGCTCACCAGATCGGCTTTTTGGACAGCACCACCCTCAAAGAAACGATATGACTTTCGGTAAAATGCCAATTTTCTCTGCGCCTCAGTTGGTGTCTTGCCTGGGAGATCGAAGACCATTTCGGAATTGATGCCATCACTGTCTCGCAATTTAACATCAGATAATTGGACTTTTACCTGAAGCTTGTTTTTCTTTGATAGGTGATGTTCTCCATGCTCACCTTGATCCATCAACTTAGCTTGATTGGAACTTAACTCAATACAAACAATTAGATCGAGATATCCTGTACGAGAATTTTTCTTAACTATAGCAGCGGCATTTTGAACCCAGTCATGCTTTTCAATCGCCAGCCTAACTTCATCCAGTTCGATTCGATAGCCTCTGAGTTTTATTTGATTGTCCGCCCGACTAACAAACTGAGCAGTGCCATCTTCATTCCAATAGGCTAAATCTCCAGTGCGATAAAGTCTACCATCAGGAGAATTCGTGATTGAATGGTTAGTGATAAATGCTTCGTTGGTTTTGTCTGGTAAATTAAGATAGCCCCGTGCTAGTTGAATCCCTCCAATATAAATCTCACCAGTTTCACCTCTGGCTACTGGTAATAGATCGCGATCGAGAATATAAATTTCGGTGTTTTTGGCAGGAGTACCAATAGGTATTGCTGCTGAATAATCAGCAAGCTGGTTTTTATCAACGGTAAAAGAGGTCGAGTTGATCGTACATTCGGTAGGTCCGTAGAAATTAGTTAAGTCGCATTTTGGCAATGTTTCGTGGCATTTTAGGGCGAGTTCTTGGGATAATATTTCACCGCCACTAAATATTTGTTTTAATGACTGGCAATTATGAAGTATTTCGGTGTCGAGAAGTGTCTGTAGCAAAGTGGGAACGCATTGAAGAGTTGTTACATCATGTTTGATAATAGTTTCGATTAATAGTTCTGGATCTTTATAAGCTCCAGAGTCGCTCATAATCAATTTACTGCCAAAACAAGAAGCAAGAATTTCCCATTGAGCAGCATCAAAACTTGTAGGAGTTTTTTGTAGCACAACTTTATTTTGGTCTAAGTCGAAGGTCTCCCGTAGCCACTCTAATTGATTGACAATACTACGATGCTCGATCATAACCCCCTTCGGTTTGCCCGTACTGCCAGAAGTGTAAATAACGTAAGCTATGTTGTTTGAATGCGATCGCTCAATGAGTTCATCCTGTTTAATAATGTCAGATGGGATCTCAACCTTATCAAGATCTTCTAGGGTCAAAATTTTTGTACCATGTGGTACAAGTTCTTCTAACCTGTCCCGCAGTGTTTCACTGGAAAAAACAATTTTGACCTTAGCATCTTCGACCATGTAAGATAAACGCTCTTCAGGATATTCTGGCGATAGTGGTAAATAGGCACTGCCTGAAAAAAGAATGCCCCAAATACCAATAATTAACTCTAAGGACGGATCGAGAAAAATACCGATACATTCATCAATTGATGTACCAAGATGTTGAAAATATGAACCCAAACGTGAACTAATTTCAGCTAGTTCTTTATAAGTTATACATTTATCACCAAAGATAACTGCTTTACTATTAGGTTGAGCCTGCACTTGCTTGTGAAGTAAGTCAGGAAGCGACTTCGCAATTGAATCTTTGGACCCTGTGCTATCAAGCTTTTTAAAAAACAAATCTTGTGTTTGCATAGCTAATCTCCAATTTTTCCAAATAGTTTGATTGTCTATAGTCAAAATTTACATAGCGTTTTATTTGACTTAGTACTGTATGTGTGTAGATTCAATTTCTAGGCTTTCGGATTCGGCTTCGTGTTGAAATGGCATGTAAAACTCTCCACCTCATACTGGCTTTTGAATAGCAAGAGGTAAATTTTGATTTCAAAATCGAAACCCCTATAGATCGAGGGCTTTAGCACTAAAATTTTTTATTACCAAACCAACACTAATTTTGAAACCTATATATATCGATGGTTATAAACAAATGTGGT